>JBEBDP010000040.1:0-12819 GCA_041156925.1 Bacteroidota bacterium
TGGTTTGTCCGAACAAAGTATTTGGATAGTCATTAGTCCTGATCAAGCCTTTAATGTAAGCTTCACAAGAATAAGCCCCAGCTTTTTTACCATTATAGTTTCGTTCTTTTATGGCATTTCGAATAATTGCATAGGCAGGATCTTCTACACCTGATTTTATAATTACTTCTGTAAGGGTTAATTCATTGGGCTTTAAATGAAAATTATGCAGGTGCTCTTTTTCATGAACATGAATTTCTTTGGTGAGTGTTGCATAGCCAACATGCTGACAAACAAAAGTATAGGTGCCTGGGCTTAGTTCTATACTGTATTCACCATTACCATTCGATACAATTTTCTTGTTCAACTCTTTAATGGTAATGGTTGAAAATGGTAAAGGCTGATTTTTTTCATCAAGTGTTTTTCCGTGTATTGTTCCAGCTTGCACACTAGTATGAAAAGAAAATATTAATGCAATAAAAATTAAAAAAATAAACTTTAGTTTACGCAACATCAAGCCTTTTTTACAACAATCGCTAATGATCTTCCAGTAATTGCAGAAATGCCTGCAACAAGTGCTGCAATCAGAGCAGAGACACCAATAATCATGAGCTCATTTTTGTCTTTCAATACCAACAATCCGATTTTTTGTGCGAGGATATGGTTATTGGCATCACTAATAAAGTAAATGAGACCACCTACAAAAATCAATACACCCAAAAAACAAGACAAAAAAGATAACAGTCTATGTTGAGGTATAAAAAATCCAGTAAGTAAACCTGCAATAGCGACTGACCACCAAGGAAGTAACATTCCTAAGGCGTAGGCCAATAAAGGGCAAATCAA
Source organism: Bacteroidota bacterium (assembly GCA_041156925.1). Lineage (GTDB taxonomy): Bacteria > Bacteroidota > Bacteroidia > Chitinophagales > Chitinophagaceae > Pollutibacter. Next base: position 826 of record JBEBDP010000040.1, read on the forward strand.
AAATGATACAATAAATTTCATCATGAGGTAATTATTTTGCTGAAAATTTCATTTTCCATTTGAATTTACGGTCTTGAATATCTTTCTGGGTCATCATTTTTAAATCATAATACTCACCTTTTGCCCATGTATCGATGAAAGAATCATAGTACTGACTTCCCGGATTGCCACTTTGTCCTCCAGGATAAACACCAACTGCTTTGATAGGTGTGTCCATTTCAATAATCATTTTCCAACTCGGACCATGATCATGGGTAGTAGCATTCACAATTCCAACACCACCTCCAATGTTTAAACCCTCTCTTGCAAAAGGCATTGAATTTGTTCTTAAAAGATGATAGACAGTAGTGTTTTTAAACTCACCCCAAGCAAGCTTGTTTTCTTTTTCCAAAGAAGACAATTTTAAGGAAGCTTTTTGAAAAGCTAAGGTCACTTGATCACGTAAAGTCTCTAATTTGTCAGTTGAAAGATCGTCGATGAATATAAAATTACTATCTCTGGAAAGAGCTTCTAACAAAACAAATTTCTCAGGCTTTATAACTGGAATTTTATCCTTAATCAGATCATCATTTAAAATAACAGCACTCAATGAATCCCACCAAATGGTAAAACAGGTTGTCCCTATTTCTTTGGTATCATTCAACATGTTCCAAGAAGAAACCATATTCAGGTATCTTTTCTCATCTGTAGATAGCCTCTCGACATCAACATTGTTCAGTAATATAGGAAGGGCCATTTCTGCAAATACATTATAGTTGTTGTTTTGCAGTTGCTGCATGTCAGCTATTGTGATATTGGAAAGTTCTGCAAGTTTTCTATTGATGGTTATAGGTCGGTATACCTCATAACTACCGGGCATGAAATAAGGATAGGTTATGTCTGCAGCCCTTTGGTTGGCGCTACTTAGATATCCTTCAACTGGATTAAGACTATGGGGATTTTCATCCATTGGAATATAACCCTGCCACATGTAGCTGCTATCCTTTCCAGGCATTACAAATAAACCTTGGTCTTGCCAACGGAGTGGAAAAGTGCCTTGTTGCCATAAAGCAATATCACCCGAAATTGAAGCAAAAATCATGTTTTGTCCGGGTACATTAAAATGGGAAATAGCTTGATAATAATCATCGTAATTTTTAGCCCTATTCAACAGCATCCACATTTTTAAGATGTTAGAAGTGTCATGCGCAACCCATCTCAAGGCATAAGCTTTTTCGTTGGATAAGCTGTGCTTGAATGCATGATCATAGGTAACCGGGCCAAATATGGTATAAGCTACTGTATCCAAGTATGGCAAAGAATCTTTTATTTTTATCGATTCTACTCTCAACTTCGCGTCAGTCCATGCATTGTTAAAGAAATACGACTGTTTAGATTTGTCTTTGAATTGGATCTCGTAGTAATCTTTCACATCCCTACCGGCATTGGTAAATCCAAATGCAATACTATCATTATAGCCAATAACAACACCTGGAATTCCTGGAAAGGAAACACCATATGCATTAAAAGAAGGTGTATTGAGTTGAATTTCATACCAAATAGAAGGAAGTGTAAGACTTAAGTGGGGATCATTGGCTAAGATGGGCTTTCCACTTTTTGTTTTAGTGCCATTCACTACCCAGTTATTACTTCCATTTAGAGGGTCTGGTTTATAATCTTCAACAAATTCAATGGTATCTTTTCTTTTAAAATAAAGCGAATCAGCAGAAGCTGGTGGATTAAGCTCAAAACTTGATGCTGCGTAGGTTGTACCATTAGGAATAACCGGGTATAACGAATCAGGAATATCAGAATACAATATTCTAAACTTTTCTTCGCCTAAAATTTCCAACGCATTGGTATATTCTAAATCGCGATCATACCCTGCTAATGTATTGGTCATTTGTTTGATAAACAATGCCGATTTTAAATTGCTCCATTTTTCAGGTTCATATCCTAACAACTTGTATTCAATAGGCAGTTCACTGGTATTTAATTTTTCGATAAAAGAGTTGATCCCAGCTGTGTAAGCATTTAATGAAGATAAAGTTTGAGGATCCTTTTCCATTGCAGCCAAAGCGTTTTCTGCCGCAAAGACCATTCCTATTCTGCGTTGATTTCTATCGAATGTAAGTCCCTTACTACCTACAATTTCACTTATCCTCCCAGCTGCAGCGTGGGTTTGAAATTCCATTTGCCATAAACGAAATTTGGCATGCAGATAACCTTGCACGAAATAGGCATCTGATTCTTCTGCAGCAAAAACGTGTGGGACCAAGCGTTCATCAAAATAAACATTCACCTCTCCTTTTAAGCCATCGAGTTTTAGATCTGCATTGAAATCCTTATCTACTGCTTCTGCATTTTGCCATACTCCCTCCTGTACGCTTAAGAAACTTCCCAATGGTAAGGGCAATACTTTTCTTGTATCCAACACGTAGACCAATAAGCCATTAACCAAAAGGGATAATGCCAAAATGAAGTATTTCATAAAATAAAAATGTACTTAAAGTTAAGACTTAATTTTCAGTGAAATGTGCAATTTCTTTATCCCAATTAAGTGTAGGGAAACGCTGCCTTAATTCTTCTGTTATAGCTTTAAACTTCTGCCTGAATTTGACATGTTCCATAGAATCAGGATGAATTGGCTTATGCTTGGTTGCACTATTGAGTTGATCTAATTCTTTCATAAACGCCCTGGTCTTTCCTTCAATACAAGCAACACTAAATTTTTCCCATACATATTGAGTTGCTTGGTAGTTAGGATGCACCATGTCTTCCGCATAAAATCTATAGTCGCGCAAGTCATCAATGATAAGTTCAAATGAAGGAAAATAGAATACATCAGGCCTATTGATAAAATTACCTATCACATGATGCAATATTGCCTTGCTACGGTTGTTTTCTACAAACCCATCACGGAGATGACGAACGGGACTAATCGTAAATACAATATTCAAAGAGGGATTAAAGGACTTTAGAGTATCATACAGATGTTGAAATGCTAGCTCAATTTCTTGAATGGAAAGTAATCTCTTCTTGAATGCAGATGAAGGAACCTTATGACAATTAGCAACAATTGTTTCTGATTGGTTTTCGTAAACAAAGCTGGTACCAAGTGTTATGATGAGCCAATTGGCATCTTTTAAGAAAAAATGTGCTTTTTCGATTGCAGCATTCATTTTGTGCACTGCAACATCAAGTTGACTATCACTTAATCTTGAATGGAAATCCCAATGACTCCATAATCCATTGTGATTAAAAAGAGTTTGTTCTTCAATAATTGTCTTATCAATATACTGCTGAATTGATTTGAAAATACTTATTGGATTAAACAGAGTACCGTGGGGGTTTTCAATGCAACTGAATTTATAATCTGAAAAATAGCCATGGATGTGTTCTGTAAAACAAGATCCCACCATGATTATTTTATCATGAATGGTTATTTTTTTTTCAAAAGCTGGTGGATCAAATTCAAGTCGGAATTCCATAAATGATTTTTCAACCCATACGTTGTTTAGAAGCCTCAAATAGGATGATGCCTGTTGCAACACCTACATTAAATGAGTCAAAACTGCCTTTCATTGGTATGGTAAATTTAACGTCAGCTGCTTTTGAGATAAATGGTTGTACCCCTTTGTCTTCACTACCCATCACCACACAATTTGGCTTAATAAAATCAACATCTGCTAAGGTTGTTTTCATTTTCATTTCAGAGGTATAAACTGCAATGCCATTAAGATGTAATGTATCAATAGCTTTGAGTAGGCTATTCACTCTGCATACCATGATTTTTTGAAGTGCACCAGCTGATGACTTGAGTGCTTCTTCATTAATGGCAGCAATACCTTTATCAGGTATAATCATCACTTGGGCACCACAGCATAAGGCTGTCCTTGCAATTGCACCAATATTACGAACATCAGTAATACCATCTAACATTACAAACAGAGGCACCTCACCTGAAGCAACAACATGATCAATGGTATCTTGAAGGTCTAAGTATTGTATGATGCTGTTTATGCCAATTACACCTTGGTGATTGGCCCTGGTCATGCCATTGAGTTTTTCAATAGGGACACTATTGATAGGGATTTGAAGCTTTTGAGCCAAACGCCTGATTTCTTCAATACCCTCTCCCCCAGCATTTTTTTGAATAAACACTCTTTCGAGTTGTTGGCCATCCATCAATGCCTCTAGAACAGGTTGTCTGCCAATAATATTTGTCGCGTTTTTTTTCATTTAGCGCTTGTTTTCAAACTGTAAAATATAGAGCTTGAGAATGGCAGCCACTGAAATAGCATCAGTTATTTTATGCTCATTAACCAGCTCATAGGCTTCTTTCAAAGATAGTTTACTTACAACGATGTCTTCCGTTTCTTCTAAATCCATTTCACCTTGGTGCAGGTCTTTTGCTAAATAAATTATCGCTTTCTCATTAGAAACAGAATTAGAGAGGTGCAACTCCATCAGTTTTTCCCAACTATTTGCTACTAAACCCGTTTCTTCCTTGAGTTCTCTTTTTGCGGATAACAATGGATCAATTTCAAGACTTCCTCCGCCTTCAGGTATTTCTAGACTATCTTGGTTCAAGACAAATCTGAATTGGTTCACCATATAAATATTGTCTTGATCGTCAAGAGCCACAATACCAATAGCAATATTTTTAAAATGAACTTCTCCGTAAATACCATTGTTCCCAGAGGGATTGATAACTTGGTGTTCTGTTACTTTAATCCATGGATTATCGTACTTAACTTCGCTTGAATTGATTGTCCAGTTACCCCTAATAAGTTCCATAGTTCAAAAATAAATAAACCCTCCTATTGGAGGGTTTATTATGTTAAGACGATGTTGATTATTTAATATTGAAGGCTTTTTTAACCTTAGCAACGTAGTCGAGTTTTTCCCAGGTAAACAATTCAACTTTCATTGTTTTTGTTTTACCATCCGGACTAGTGAAGGTCTTTGTAACTACTTCGTTCTTTCTTCCCATGTGACCATATGCAGCAGTCTCACTGTACATTGGTGTTCTTAATTTCAATCTTTGCTCGATGAAATAAGGTCTCATATCGAAAATCGATTCAACGATTTTTCCTATTTGACCGTCAGTCAAGTTTACTTTTGCTGTACCGAAAGTATTTACATTGATAGAAGTTGGTTTTGCAACACCAATAGCATAAGAAACTTGCACAAGAATTTCACTAGCAACACCAGCAGCAACCAAATTCTTTGCAATATGACGTGTAGCATAAGCAGCAGAGCGATCAACTTTACTTGGATCTTTTCCAGAGAAAGCACCACCACCATGCGCACCCTTACCACCATAAGTATCTACGATAATCTTGCGGCCTGTCAAACCAGTATCACCATGTGGTCCACCAATAACAAACTTACCAGTTGGATTGATATGATACTTGATATCATTGTTAAATAGTTTCGCGTATTTCTTGTACTTCGACTTTACACGAGGAATAAGGATTTCAATGATATCCTTTTTGATTTTAGCAAGCATTTTTGCTTCTCCATCAAAATCATCGTGCTGAGTAGAAACAACAATTGCATCGATTCTTACTGGCTCATTTTTATCGTTGTACTCAAGCGTTACTTGCGACTTAGCATCAGGTCTTAGGTACTTGATTGCTTTGTTCTCTCTTCTCAATGCAGCAAGTTCAATTAATATTTTGTGAGCGAGGTCAAGAGCAAGCGGCATGTAATCTTCTGTCTCGTTACTTGCATAACCAAACATCATACCTTGGTCACCTGCACCCTGATCTTCTTTTTTCTTTCTATCTACACCTTGATTGATATCAGCAGATTGCTCGTGAATAGCGCTTAGGATACCACAGCTATTTGCTTCAAACATATACTCACTCTTGGTGTAACCAATCTTCTTGATTACGTTACGAGCAATGTCTTGAACATCTAAATAGGCTTTTGATTTTACTTCACCTGCTAAAACAACCTGTCCAGTAGTAACAAGTGTTTCACAAGCAACTTTTGATTGAGGATCAAAAGCAAGAAAATTATCGATTAGCGCATCTGAAATTTGATCCGCCACTTTATCTGGGTGTCCTTCTGAAACACTTTCTGATGTAAATAGGTAAGACATGTATTAATTGATTTTTTGCAAATATAGAGATGAATATCAGAGTTTGGAGTAAATAACCCTGAATTTCATTTTTTTAGTGCTGTGGTTTCCACCGCCCAACACTACATTGCCCCTTGCCAAATTATTAAGTGCGAAGGTTATGAGTAAATCCTCATAGCGAACTGCATAAGGAGCATAGAGCTTAAGCTTAAAATTGGGATTGTTTTTGGTGATGATCCCCTGGATATATCGCGTAATGTTCATATCGTACGCCGATACGAGGTTATTAGAAAAATCTTTAACGTATTTACGTTGACCACCAAAGAATATTGGTTCAAATTGACCATCCAAAAAGGCATCATTGTATAAAGGCGAATAGGCATTTGCTACTGTATCTAAATATTCTAGATAAAGAAACTCTGGAGTGCCAAAAAGAGAAGGTCTTCTACCCGGCGTTTCAGCTTCTTCCATGGAAAGCCTAGCAAGGTGTACCATTACATTTCCTTTTTTCTGTTTGAATTCATTCAAACCAGGAATTTGTAAAAGCGCATAGGTTCCAGGTGCTGTTTGTAAATAGACCAAACTGTCACCTCTTGGTTTATCGCCAATATGAAGGGATGCTTCACTTCCATTATAAACACGTTGAACATAATTGATACCTGCACCAGGATAGAGGCTGTTGAACCTGAAATCACGATAAGTGGTGTCTCTAATACCATCTTTATCATATCGATAATATAAACGCAAATGAGTAGAAGTATCACTCATTGCAAAACTCATCAAGGCATTAGCAGAAGTTCCATTGGTTTGAGGCACAAGTGCAAAACCTTTAAAAAAGTCTCTGAAGATGGTATCGTTGTAATATGGACTTCTTGCAGATGTATCAAATGCCAATAGTGATCTGGCAAAAGAGTTATTTAGTTTGATACGCAATTGGTTCACACGTGTCTGACGAAATGTAAAAATAGAATCGTCTAATTCCTTTGGAGCAAAGGTCTTGGCACCTATTTGTTCGCCAAAACGGACTGATTTATTGGTATTGTAGACTGAATCAACCCTCATTAATTCTGTAACCCTGTGCACATTAATGGTTTGAAGGGCATTGGTGTCACCAAAAGTATTGGTCCATCTTAAACAAAGTACTGCAGAATCCAAATAAAGACTGTCTGCAGTATTTTGAAAGAAATAAGGAAAACCAGGAGGTAGAAGTTCAAAGAAAATAGAGGCAGTAGTTTTGCCAAACTGAGGGTCATTTGAAATATGACCTAAAATATATTGACCAGCATTACCTCTAGCGTCTCTGCCAATTTTTGGGAGCAAAGAATCTGGGGTGACATAAGTAGTAGTAATTACCTCGAAAGTGGTATCAAAAGTATTGATATTGTCAACAATAGGAAGTAATTCAGCACCTATATCTGTACCTTTAATTTTGGTACACTGGCTAAACAATAAAGTAGAAAAAACAATTAGGGTACCTTTCAACAAGCTTCTAAGTCGTCTCACGTAGTTAATTTTAACTGGGTCAGTTATTTACTTGTTTGCAAGGTCGCTATACAATTGTAAATACTCTGTTAAATCAGAGTCGGCCTGATAAGGAATAACTTTTTTACCTTTAACCTTCGAGAAGCTTTCCAAGAGTTTTTTATCTACCTGAGCATCTCCAAATGAGATAGCATCAGCATAGCTAGCACCTCCATTGAACATAGCCAAATTGTTGTTGTCCTTGTAGGGCTCCATTTCTTTATCCTTAATCAAGGTACTGATCATGCTGTTTTTAAGAAAACTAGAACCTAGCTTTTCTTTGAAGGTATTCTGACCAATTGTAAATAGTATTTTACTGTTGCTGAAAACAGGCTCTTTTTTGTATGCTGTCTTTAAGAACATAGGGATTAAGCCAGTCATCCAACCGCTACAATGAATTATATCAGGAGGCCAGCCAAATTTTTTAACCGTTTCTAATGCTCCCTTACAAAAGAATACAGATCTGATTCCATTGTCGTCGTACCATTTATCCTCTTCATCATTAAAGACAAATTTTCGCTTAAACATGTCCTCGTTATCCAGAAAATAAACCTGAAGTCGGGCATTTGGCAAAGAAGCTACCTTAATCTGTAGTGGATAATCATCGTTATCGATGGAAATATTGATCCCAGAAAGCCTTACTACCTCATGCAAACGATGTCTTCTTTCATTGATTGTACCAAACCTAGGCATGATACACCTAACCTCATAACCAGTATCATTTGCTTTTATGGCCAATTTATTCACGATTTCTGAGAACTCAGTCAGTTCCAGATAAGGTGACATCTCATTGGCGATAAATAGAATTCTTTTCTTACTTACCATGTTGAAGGCTTAAGGGGGAAGTGAAACTTTTGCAAAAATAAGAAAAAAAGCCCAACTGAGCGAACCTATCCTTGTGAGGTATTGAAGGAGAATGACTAATTTTAGGCTGCCCCAGTGCCAAAAATGATGAAAACAAAGACCAAACAAATCCTACAATTCATTCTTTTTTTATCATTGGGAATCTTCCTTTTGTGGTACACCACAGCCTCTTTATCGAAGGAAGATCTTCAAAAAGTTGAGGATCTTGTATTCCAGGCTAAACTTCTCTATGTCATTCCCTCGATTGGAGCCTTATTGTTAAGCCATTACATCAGGGCGCTTCGCTGGAAAATGATGATGGATGAATTGGATAGAAAGCCAGGGATTTTAAATGTTTTTCTCTCGGTTTTGGTTGGCTATTTTTTAAATCTGGTATTCCCCCGACTGGGTGAAGTGGCTAAATGCAGTTTATTAGGTAGGTATGAAAAAATGCCAGTAGATAAGCTCATAGGCACAATTGTGGCAGAACGACTAATCGATTTGGTTTGCCTTATTATAGTAATACTGTTGACGGTATTCACCCAAATCAATCGTGTTGGAAGCTATGCTGATGAATTATTTGAAAAATTAATGGTAAAAGCAAATGAATCCTACTTATCGGTGTTAATCGTTTTGTTTGGCACAATGTTGATAGCTGTTTTCATGTATAAATTGTTTAAAAAGAGCAAGTGGCTGAAGTCAGTACAATCCTTTTTTGTTGGTATTAAAGAAGGACTTTTCTCTATAAAAAAAATCAAACGTAAGCGAGCTTTTTTGACCTATACATTGGCTATATGGTTTCTATACCTATTGAGTATTCGTATTGGTTTTTATAGTTTGGCTGAAACAGTTGATTTAGGCTGGATTCCATCCTTGACTATTTTAACCTTTGGCAGTTTTGCTATGATTGCTACTCAAGGAGGTGTTGGAGCCTATCAACTTGCAGTACAAAAAACAATTGGGTTCTATGGAATACAGGAAATAACTGGACTAGCATTTGGATGGCTGCTTTGGTCAGTCCAAACATTTATGTTATTGATTGTAGGGCCTATTTCAATGCTTTTGCTTTTTTTATTCAACAAGAACAAACGGTTATAACCTAAAATTTTCTGAAAATTCCAATTCTATACTTGTTGGATTTGCCTTTGCACTAAATTGCTACTTATATAACCCCAGCTATGAAATTAATAAAACACGTACTCTTTACCCTAGTTTCATTCATTGCATTTAACTCTTTATATGCACAATCTTCCTTAGATGCCTATAGTAAAGATTGGTTCCTAAAAGATCCTGCTTCTCAAGTCTATGGGATCAAACTTGAACAAACCTATACAGAATTGCTTAAGCAAAAGAGTCCAAAGAAAAAGATAGTAGTTGCAGTTATTGATTCAGGTATTGATACAGCTCATGAAGATTTAAAACCTGTTTTGTGGAGGAATGAAAAAGAAATTATCGGTAATGGAATTGATGATGATAAAAATGGATATGTTGATGATATTCATGGGTGGAATTTCATTGGAGGGAAAGATGGTACAAATGTGGGAAAGGACAGTTATGAGGCTGCAAGGGTTTACTATAAATACAAAGCTGAATTTGGTGATAAAACAATAGATGAAAAAAGCTTGACACCTGAGAAGAAAAAAGCCTACCAAATGTATGCTAAGGCTAAATTTCAATTAGAGGCCCAGGCCAAAGAGGCTTCAATGTATGTTTTGATTTTAAAAGATATAGTTAGCAAGCTGCCATCAGCAGATAGTATTTTAAAAATTGCTTTGGGCAAACAAATTTATACCGGTGATGACCTGGCGAATTTCACCACTTCAGAACCTGCAGTCGCTAAGGCAAGAGCAGCTTTGTTGGGATTCTTCCAACAAACTCAACAAATGGAAAATACCAATGCAGTTTTAATTAATGAACTGATTCAATTCTACGAAGGTGAGCAATCAAAAGTTGAAGCGGTTGAAAAAGAACCAAAACACTATCGCGCAGATGTGGTGAAAGACAATTACAATGATCCCAAAGATCGTTATTATGGAAACAATGACGTTATGGGGACTGACGCATCACATGGTACACATGTAGCTGGAATCATTGGTGCTGTGAGAAATAACAATATTGGCATAAAAGGTGTTGCTGATCATGTTGCAATCATGCCTATTAGAGCAGTACCAGATGGTGATGAACATGATAAAGACATTGCCAATGCTATCCGGTATGCAGTTGACAATGGCGCCTGGGTAATCAATATGAGTTTTGGCAAAAGTTTTTCTCCTGAAAAAAGTTGGGTGGATGAAGCTGTTAAATATGCCTCATCAAAAGGAGTATTATTGGTTCATGCAGCAGGTAATGATGCCAAAAATATTGACATAGAAGACAACTTTCCATCTAGGAATTTTGATAGTGATACGCTTCAACCTTTTTCCAATTGGATAACCGTAGGTGCAAGTGGTGCAACACAAAAAGAACTTGCTGCTCCATTTTCAAATTATGGCAAGAGAGAAGTAGATGTATTTGCTCCAGGTGTTAGAATCTATTCTACCATACCTGGTGGCAACACTTACGGAGAAAAAGATGGCACGAGTATGGCTTCTCCTGTTGTTGCTGGATTAGCTGGGCTTATCCTCTCTTATTATCCAGAACTCACTCCTGAACAAGTCATTAGCATTATTAAGAATTCATCAATGAAAATAACGGACAAGACAACTTACAAACCAGGTACTGAAGATGAATCTGTAAGTCTTGTTGATTTATCTTCAACAGGCGGACTGGTAAATGCCTATGATGCTATAAAACTAGCTGCTTCAACAAAAGGAGAAAGAAAGTTGGATCAGGATAAGAAAAAGAAATAATTCAAAATTAGTTCAGGTGGAAAAATCAGCATTAAAACATCCTAAATTTTTCAATAGGTATGTAGATAAGGTTGCGCATGGTGATTTGAATGTTTTATTAGCACAATCATTTCAGGATTTACAAAATGATTTAGCCATTTTAAAACAAGCTGATTTTGATTATGCATATCAGCCGGATAAATGGACCATTGGAAAATTAATTAGACATTGTATTGATACCGAACAAATTTTTGGATACAGGGCATTGTGTATTGCAAGGCTAGACCCCAACCCGATAATTAGTTTTGATGAAAATCAATTTGCTGATGCCTCTGGTAATTCATTCGATAAAAATGACCTGCTGGAAGCCATGGAACTATCCAGAAAACAAAATGTATTGCTGTTTAAAAGCTTCGATACAGAATGGCTGATTCGAAACAATAAAACCAGCTCAGGAGATGACATGAGTCTTGTTTCTCTTGCCTACATTATTATTGGACATTGGTTACACCATAAGTCCATTTTGACATCAAGATATGGTATTGAATTCCCCTAATTGATTATTTGTCTTTCATCACCAACAAGCCTTGTCTAATCATATCGGCAACCACATTAGAGGTTTCCTTTACATATATATCTTTTGACAAAGATCCAATCCACTGCTTTCTTCTTTCCATTTTATCGGAATCAGCAGACAATCTTTGTTCATCAGTAGTCAACATCTTTACTTCT
>JBEBDP010000041.1:0-7796 GCA_041156925.1 Bacteroidota bacterium
GCAGTGACAGATGCAATTTCATCATCACTCATTTTTGCAAAATGAGAAAAGTCGAATCGCATGCCTTGGTCATTCACCAATGAGCCTTTTTGAGCAACATGTGTGCCTAACACTTGTCGCAATGCAGCATGCAACAAATGGGTTAGAGAATGGTGATTTGTAATTTCTTTTCTTCTTTTTGCATCAACAATTGCTGTAACAGTTACAGTTAACTGATCAGGAACCGATTCTACTGTATGTACAATGAGATCGTTTTCTTTTTTTGTATTCAGCACATTGATATTACTACCATTGATACTGATAATACCTGTATCACCAACTTGTCCGCCACTCTCCGCATAAAATGGAGTTTGGTCAAGTACAACCTGATAATTTGACTGACCTTTAGCAGTCACTTTTCTGTATTTGACAATTGAAGTATCTATTGTCAGTTGATCATATCCTACAAATTTCTTTATTTCTCCACTTGCAGGAGAAACTTCAATCCAGTCCTCAACATCAGCAGTTGTTGCAGCTCTACTCCTGTTCTTTTGAATTTGCATTTCTTGTTCAAACCCTGGTTCATCTACTTGCATTTGATGCTCTTGAGCAATCAAACGGGTAAGATCAATTGGGAAACCATAAGTGTCATATAATTCAAAAGCAGCTGCACCATTTATTTTGCCTGATTCTTTTGAAGCAAGTAATAGTTCATCTATTTTCTTAAGCCCCTTACCTAATGTTCTTAAGAAAGTTTCTTCCTCCTCTTTAACAACTTTTGATACGAAAGCCAGCTGTGCATGTAATTCACCAAACACATCTTTGAATTGCTCAGCTAGTCCGGGCAAAAGCTTATGCAACAAAGGCTCTTTCACTTCCAAATAAGAATAATAATAACGGACCGCTCTGCGCAAAATTCTCCTGATTACATATCCCGCACCAGTATTTGATGGCAATTGACCATCTGCAATAGTAAATGCAATAGCTCTTATATGATCAGCTAGTACCCTGAAAGCAACATCTTCCTTTGAATCGCTTGCAGTATATTTTTTCCCAGAGATTTCTTCGGTAGTTTTTATTGATCCGGAAAAAATATCCGTATCATAATTGGATGTTTTGCCTTGCAATACCCTTACTAGTCTTTCTAACCCCATTCCAGTATCAACATGGGTAGCAGCAAGCGGCTGAAGACTACCATCTTTCATCCTGTTGTATTGGATGAAGACGTTGTTCCAAATTTCAATAACTTGAGGATGGTCTTTGTTTACGAGTAGATGACCAGGCACTTTTTTTCTTTCTTCATCAGGTCTGCAATCGACATGAATTTCTGAACATGGTCCGCATGGACCTGTATCACCCATTTCCCAGAAATTATCTTTCTTGTTACCAAAAACAATATGATCTTCTGGCAAAAGATTTTTCCAAACACCCAAGGCAATTGTAGATGCAGGAATATTCTCTTTAGGATCGCCTTCAAAAACTGTAGCATACAACCTATCCTTCTCTATACCGTAAATATCGGTAAGCAATTCCCAACTCCACGTAATCGCCTCTTTTTTGAAATAATCACCAAAGCTCCAGTTACCCAACATTTCGAACATAGTATGGTGATAGGTATCAACCCCCACCTCTTCAAGGTCATTGTGCTTTCCGCTCACCCTTAGACATTTTTGGGTATCGGCTACTCTTTTGAATTGAGCAGCCTTGTTGCCCAGGAAAAGATCCTTGAATTGGTTCATTCCAGCATTGGTGAACAAAAGAGTGGGATCGTCTTTTAAAACAATGGGTGCTGAAGGGACAATATGATGTCCTTTATCTTCAAAAAATTTCAAAAACTGGCTACGAATCTCCGCTGAGGTCATTTCTTAAGTCTTTTATAAGATTTCATCTAGGATCTAAGGTTTATATTTGCCAGATCCAGGTCAGCAAAAATACATTTTTTAGTCAGGGTCTAAGGATGAAAAAGATCAAATATTATTACAATACCCAAACACTGCGATACGAAAAGCAGATTGTGCCTCTAAGGGTCACCCTTTTGAGGATTTTTGCATTCCTATCCACTGCTATTGTAACAGGTTTGATCATTGTTGCTGTAGCATTCAGGTTCTTGGATTCCCCTAAAGAAAAGTTACTCAAGGTACAGCTGGAAAGAGCAGAAGAAACCAATAAAATCTATGCCCAGAAAGTTGGTGAACTGGATGAGAAACTGAGGGAATTGGAAAAAAGAGATAACGATATCTATCGATCGGTTTTTGAAGCAAAACCAATACCAGACAGCGCCAGAGCAAAACAAATGGAAGTAAAAAAAGAATTGCAGGTGGTTGCTGCAATGGACAACAGTGAAATGACCGATAGCATATACCAAGTACTGAATACCCTGTCCAACCGTGTACGCGTTCAGGAAAAATCATACAAAGACATTGAGGGTATGCTTAAAAACAAGGAGAAACTGATTGCAAGTACGCCGGCTATTCAACCACTTAGTAACCGTGATCTAAACCGACTGTCCTCAGGTTTTGGCTACAGAATTGACCCACTTTATAAAACAGTCAAGTTTCATCCAGGATTAGATTTTAGTGCCCCCCAAGGCACCCCTGTGTATGCAACAGCTGAAGGAACAGTCAAAATAGCTGGAAACTCTGGTAATGCCTATGGCAATCACGTTGTCATTAATCATGGCTACTCTTACAATACCTTATATGGGCACCTTTTCAGGATCAAAGCAAAGAAAGGTCAAAGAGTAAAAAGAGGGGAAATTATTGGTTACGTTGGTAATACCGGCAAGTCCACTGGTCCGCACTTGCACTATGAAGTTTTAAAGGGAAACAAACGACTCGACCCAATCTACTTTTTCTATAACGATCTTACTCCCGAACAATACCAGCGTATTTTGAAGTTGGCTGCGTCTAGAAACCAGACATTCGACTAGGGCCAATGTGCATAACTTAAGCAGATCAGGGTTCTATATTCTGCATAAATTTGGGGTGATGTACAATCAACTGGACATATTTGGCGGGAAGGCCCCCGAACAACCAGCTAAAAAAGCTGAACCCAAACAGGAGCGGAAGCCATTGAGCACTCCAGTTCCACCTTCAGTTGTTGAGGAAAAAGCCCCTCCAGTGACAGCTAGTTTAAACATTCCGGCCGACCAAGAATTGGATAGCAAGCAGTATTATCCTATCAGCGAGGTTGCCAACATGTTCAATGTAAATATTTCGTTGCTGCGTTTTTGGGAAAAAGAGTTTTCCATCTTAAAGCCAAGAAAAAATAAGAAAGGAGATCGTCTATTCAGACCAGAAGACATCAGAAACCTAAAACTGATTTACTTCCTGCTCAAAGAAAAAAAATACACCATCAAGGGAGCAAAGGAATATCTGAAGAAAGGAAAAAAAGCCGACGACAAGTTTGATACTGTAGAGGTACTCAAAAATATCCGCACAATGCTTTTAGAACTGAAAGCAGGATTATCACAATAAGCTTCAATTATTTTTTCCAATCGTATTTATAGATTGATCCAGTTTTTAGCAGATAGCATCCATTTGCAGTAAAATGAATTTGCTCAAAGTCGGTTAATTTATCAACCAATGAATACTCTTTTGTATCAATGTTTCCAAGTGTATAACTGACTAGCTTATTGTTCTTAATACCAACAATCTGCTTCCCTACAGGATGAACTTGTTTCCAATCAAGGAAAGCAATTCTATTCTTCAATGCACCATAATAATCAAAGATGAAAAGCCCGTTTTTTTCATCATACAAGTAAACATAACCTCCAAGATCAAACAAATGCGAAGCGGTGATTGGCTCGGTAAACACTAGCCGCAAATCAGCAGTAGCTAATACCTGCTTGCCTTCTTCATCAATTTTTTTCAGTTTGCTTTCTTGTTCATCAAAGATCCAGAAAAGATTATCATAGCTCTGGGCGACTGCCTTCACTTGAAATATACCAGCCTTTCGTAGATCAATCTTGTTGACCACTTGCATCAATCTATCCAAGACTAAGATTGTTCTATAGTCTTTGAAATATAAAACAGTCCTCAATGGATTATCAGCAGAAATGGAATACAATTTTCCATATCGACGAACTTCATTAAAGACGCCCATCGAATCAAGGTTGTTGTTGTATTTTTTAAGTTGGCCACTCTTTGTCAATGCAAAAACATTTCCCAACTCATCAGGCATGAAATAATCAAAATCACCTTGAATGGTTTTGGTTAGCGACAATGTGCTGAAATCCTGAGAAATGAGTTGATTGGAAAGAAAGTTAATTAATATGATTAGGGTTACAACTCTCATTTTATTGATAATACTTTAACTGAATATCAGTTCCATCAAATTCAGCATATGAATTGTATTTGATCCAATCTCCAAGGTTGATATAGCGACTATCCGCCTTTAATTGAAAATCAATGGGTAAATGCCTGTGTCCAAAAACAAAAAAATCAAAATGCTCTTTCTTAAGTTTCTCTTTTGCATAAAGCACAAGCCATTCCTTTTCTTCACCTAAAAATTTTTCATCGGTTGTGCCAGTCATTATTCTGCTGCGCTTGCTGAAAAAATTTGCAAGTGATATACCGAAAAATGGTGGAAGCAAACCAAATAAAAACTGACAAATAGGATTGCGAAATACTTTTTTGATGAATTTATATCCATGGTCGCCCGGACCTAATCCATCACCGTGACCAACAAGCATTTTCTTACCATTGAACTCATAAGTCTGACTTTCAAAGAAAACAGGAATATTCAATTCCTTTTCAAAGTAACCCGACATCCACATATCATGGTTACCTACAAAAAAATGTACCGGTACATGATTGTCTGTAAGCTCTGCAAGTTTTCCTAAAATCCTCACATATCCTTTTGGAACGACTGTTCTGTATTCAAACCAAAAATCAAATAAATCGCCTACTACAAAAACCATTGCAGCCTTGTCTTTGATTTGATCCAAGAATGCAACAATTCTTTTTTCTCTCTCAAGGCTAGATGCATGATCAGGAACCCCTAGATGGAAGTCAGATAAAAAATAAACTTTTTTTCCAGCAGGTATTTGCATGTTCAAATATAGTCAGTATTGGAATTGAACTTCTTTATTTATCAAGCAGAAAACAATAAACTTCTTTAGGACCATGAACACCAACAACCAATGTTTTTTCGATGTCAGCTGTACGACTTGGTCCGGTTGCAAAACTGATCATAGAAGGCATTTGGTCACCATATTTTGTTTGCATCAATGCAATAGCATCTTTAACATCATAGACCAACTGACTAACCTTTGCAATACAAATGTGAATTGGAGCATAAACACTGGTAGTCCTTCCAGAAGAAACGGCACTACTCAACACAATACTTCCTGTGCGAGCAACCAAGGCTTCACATATGGTTATAGAAACATCCGCATCTTGTAAGGGCTTTTCAGAAAACGGCTTAAAACCGAAAGAGCTGAGCGCATATTTGATGTTCTCATCTATACAATAGATCTCTTCCCATTTTTGCTCATCGGCCAAACCTGCTAACTGTTGAACAAGATCAGCTTCTGATTCACAGAATGAAAATTTACCTAATAAGGAAGAAAATTTTTCAGCAAACAGTACAGCAAGATCTTCTTTACTACCATCAAATGAAAAATCAGTCTTTTCTAGAGAAGGATAGGGTATATCCGTTGAGTGAACCAACGCCTTCCTGATATTTTTCAAAATGGCTTCTTTTCCAGAAGATGCTTCCATGCCTTATCCCAATTAATTAATTTCAGTTGTGCTTTCATCAGAAGATTTTACTTCTGTTGCCTCTGTAATCACTTCAACTGGAGCATCAGAGAAAATCTTTTTCTCACCAAATGGTCTTTTACCAATTAAGTCTTCAACATCCTGTTGGTGCAATACTTCTCTGTCCAGCAAAGCCAATGCAATTTTTTCTACTTCAGCTTTTTTATCCGTCAATAACTGAATGGTTCGCTTATAGGCTTCCTCTACTAAACTTCTCACTTCATTATCAATTAGTTTGCCAGTCTCTTCACTATAGGGTTTAGTAAAAGTGCTTTCTTGTTGCGGATCATAGAAACTTACATTACCTACTTTCTCACTCATCCCATAGACAGTCACCATAGCATAAGACATTTTGGTCACCTGTTGTAAGTCGTTTTGAGCACCAGTAGAAATCTTTCCAAAGAAAATTTCTTCACTTGCTCTTCCACCTAAGGTCATACACATCTGATCTTGTAACTGTTCTGTATTGTACAAGTATTGTTCTTTAGGAGTATACTGTGCATATCCCAAAGCTGCTACACCTCTAGGGACAATAGTTACTTTTAAAAGAGGATAAGCATGCTCAAGATACCAACCACATACGGCATGACCTGCTTCATGATAGGCAATGATCTTTTTCTCTTCAGGCAAAATGATTTTATTCTTTTTCTCTAGTCCACCAATGACCCTGTCAATTGCATCTTGGAAATCATCCATATCCACTTCAGATTTTCCTTTACGTGCAGCTATCAAAGCGGCTTCGTTACAAACATTCGCAATATCAGCACCAGCAAATCCAGGTGTTTGCTCTGCCAGTTTATGAATATCTAATTTTTCAGATCGCTTGATTGGTTTTAGATGCACTAAGAAAATTGTCTCTCTTCCTTTTACATCTGGCTTATCAATACTGATCTGCCTATCGAATCGTCCTGGTCTCAATAATGCGCTATCCAATACATCAGGTCTGTTGGTAGCTGCTAGAATAATGATGCCACTATCACCACCAAAACCATCCATTTCCACCAACAATTGGTTCAAGGTATTTTCACGCTCATCATTGCTCATCATTACATTTTTACCACGAGCTCTACCTATCGCATCAATCTCGTCAATGAAGATTATACATGGCGCTTTCTCTCTTGCTTGTTTGAAAAGGTCACGTACCCTACTTGCACCAACCCCTACAAACATCTCAACGAAATCGGAACCTGACATAGAGAAGAAAGGAACTTGTGCTTCTCCAGCCATTGCCTTTGCCAACAAAGTTTTACCGGTACCGGGAGGACCAATCAATAGCGCTCCTTTTGGAATTTTTCCACCAAGTGCTGTATATTTCTTTGGATTTTTTAAGAAGTCAACAATCTCCATCACCTCTTGCTTGGCTTCGTCTAATCCTGCTACATCGGTGAAGGTAATATTGACTTTAGTCCCTTTATCAAACAATTGTGCTTTTGACTTTCCTATGTTGAAGATACCGCCGCCACCGCCGCCGCCTGCGCCACCTCCCATCTTTCTCATCATGAGCACGAACAATAGTCCGAACATCAACAATGGGAAAAGGAAATTCAACAAGGGTCCGAAAAATTCAGGATCACTTACCGGATCAACTTTAACAGGAGTAACATTTGGATGTTCACTGAAATACTTGTCTATATTTTCTTGGTAATCGTCAACTTTTGAATAATTGAACTGGAAATGAGGCCCTTTAGAGGCTTTAGCATGAACCAACTTTTTTGCACCAATTAAAGAATCATACAAAGGGCTACTTAAGCTGTCCTGTTTGATATAAACCCTAACAACACCTTTATTTTTAACAGGTTCTAATTTTTCAACATGGTTCCTATCGAGAAGTTTCTGTCTGAATTCTAATTCAGTAATGGTGCTAGCATCCGGACTCACACCACGCATGACCTGATAGCCAATAAGCATTACCGCTGCAATAACATATATCCAATAAAAACTGAATTTAGGTCCCTTTGGCAAAGGACTATTTCCACCATTTTCTTTGTTGCGTTTAAACGAGGAGAACGGATTCTGACGCTTATCGTTCTTATTCTCTTCTTGATTCATATCAAT
>JBEBDP010000042.1:0-3724 GCA_041156925.1 Bacteroidota bacterium
CAAAACGGAATTGTGTCGGTTTCGGTTATTGCCCCTAGTACCATGCAAGCAGATGCACTTGATAATGCTTTTATGGTTATGGGAATAAAAGACAGCTTTGAATGGTGTAGTAATTATTCAAACGTTGGCATCTACATGACTTATGTAAATGCCAAGGGAGAAATAGTTGATACTGCTAATGGCTACTTTAAGCAGTTTCTCCAAATAAAAAATAGAAATTAACCCCTTTGCTGTGGTTTTGCCTCACTAGCAATCATCTTTCTGCCCATCACCTCAGATTCATGTAAAGCAGCAATTGCTTTTAAAGCCGACTCATCATTTGGCATTTCTACAAAACCGAAGCCTTTGCTTCTGCCTGACATTTTATCAATGATGATGCGAGCTGAACTTACCTCTCCGTATGGAGTGAACAATTGTGCTAATGATTCATTGGTTAGCTTGTAGTTGAGGTTTCCGACGAAAATATTCATAAAAAAAGTTTCTGTATAGGCTCACAACATAGTTTTTCTGAGAAGGTTCACTAATCTGCTTAGTTTTTAATCAACATCCTACCCAAGGATATATCTTTTTGATATATGTCGTCTCTAAAGTTGAGATTTCCGTCAAAACCGACAAATGCGGTTAAGTAGAGGATATAAACCGGGATTTCCCTTTCTAGCTTAACATAATGTTCTTTTCCTTTAGATAAGGTTTCATCCATTTTTTGTGTCGACCAACCCGGTTGCCCCCTAAGCAAATATGCGGCTAATTGGTGTGGGGCAGAAATTCTAATGCAACCATGACTAAAAGCTCTTTTTTGCTCTTTGAATAATCCTTTTGCAGGTGTATCATGCAAGTAAATATCAAAGGGATTGGGAAAAACAAACTTGATTGCTCCCAATGCATTATCCGGTCCAGGTACCTGCCTTAACCTTCCATCATACCACTCCATGTGGTTTTCTTTCAAATAATCCTTGTTTTTGGAGATGGCAGGTATTATTTCTTTTTCTGCTATCTGATCTGGAATATTCCAATACGGATTGAAAACAATGTATTTCATCATGCCCTTAAAAATGGCAGTTTTGTTGGTCTCTTTTCCTACAATGGCCTCACACGCAAAAACAAGACTATCTCCATTCATAACTGCTAAGCTAAAAGCTGGAATATTGACCAATACATAATCTTTGTCGGTTTTGATTGGAAGCCACCTGCACCGCTCCATGTTCACCATTACCTGTTTTATTCTTTCTTCTACACTAATGTTCATGGCAAGGATAGTGCGACTACCTACAATACCATCTGCCAGCAACCCTTGTTTTTGTTGAAATTGTCGCACAGCATAATCTAGATCAATACTAAAAAAGGTACTAGTATCATTTGCTTGAAACTCACCGCTGATCTTTAATCGTTTTTTGATCACAGCTACAACAGGGTTGTGTTCTGTCAAACGCAAAGCGCTACCGGTGTATGGAACAGTAGGCCAACCACCATTTTGTTGTATTTGCCTGAGTTGGACCAAGGCATTTCTGAGAAGTTGGTACTGAGGATAAAGGGTTTTATCAAACGCATCTTTATCTCCTGAAATAAATTTTTCTAGAAGATCAGCGTAGTTTTTCTTGACCTTTGGAATATACCATTCTTGTAATTGCAATTCATGTTCAGATAACCCATTTAAAACATGACCTGCAAAATGAAAGTATTGCGCTGTTTGCATCAAATCGACAAATTCAGTGCTATCGTTTTTTTCCTTGTTTGCGAATCTTTTGAAATCTTCCAAGTATGGGATTTGCTCATTAAGACCATTCTCTTCCATTTGCATCACCCGATTGAATAAAATTTGAAACGCCTCAATTCTGCCAGTACTGTCATGCCATGCTAATTCAAAAGATCGGGTTTTGTAGAATTGAAAAATTTCATCTTGGTATTGGTTGAGCTCTGGGTATAGACTGAAAAATCGTTTAATGAATAAGCTATCGATAGCAATGTTGCTGTTTTCAATAAAACTTCCTGCAACCAAGGTTGCAGGAACAGTATCAGAATAAATTGCTGAGAAATGGTTAGTGCTATTTGACTCAAAAAACTTGCAAGAGGAAATTAAAAAAGTTGAGATCAAGGCCAATGCAAGTATCAAAGATTTCATAATGGAAAGTTAGGGCATAAAAAAAGCCCTCAGAAAACTGAGGGCTTTTTTCTATTGAAAAGCATTTATTCTGCAACAATTTCCAAACCAATTTCAGTCTCGTTTCCGTTACCAAAATCAACCTTGGCCTTGTAACTTCCCAATTCCTTGATTTCATCAACCAATTGGATACGACGTCTGTCGATTTCATATCCTTTTTGCTCGCGGATTGCTTTCGCAACTTGAACAGTGGTAACACTACCAAAAATCTTTCCGGTAGTACCAGTCTTGGCACCAATGGTAACAGGACCTTCCTGCAAAGCGGCAATAACCTTGTTGATTTCAGCCAGCATTTTGTCTTCTTTCTTCTTGATTTGCTTCAAACGCTCTTCCAATTGTTTGAGATTCGAAGGAGAAGCTTCAACTGCAAATTTCTGAGGAATCAGGTAGTTGCGTGCGTAACCATTCTTTACGTTCACTACTTCATTAGCGCCGCCTAGATTGTTTACGTCTTGAATTAATATTACTTGCATTTTTTTTAATTTAAAGTTTTACCAATTTCCAATCCACAAGGGACTGTCACACCAATAGGTGATTAGGGAAGGTTCTACTTCAATAAATCGGTCACGTATGGTAACAATGCCATTTGACGTGCACGCTTAATTGCTTCTGATACCTTACGCTGATACTTTAGTGAGTTACCAGTAATACGGCGAGGCAACATTTTACCTTGCTCGTTCAGGAACTTTTTCAAAAACTCAGCGTCTTTGTAGTCAATGTAACGAATACCATACTTCTTGAAACGACAGAATTTCTTCCTTGGTTTCTCGGTCTTGATCGCCGTTAGGTACTTAATTTCATTTGCCTTTGCCATGATTTAGCCCTCCACTGCTTTTTCGTTTCCTGTTGGTACACCACTTCTCTTTTTCTTGTTATACTCGACGGCGTATTTATCGAGCTTGATAACAATGTGACGGAGAACCTGCTCGTCACGCAGGAGCTGAATCTTCAGCTTCTCATTCATGTTGGATGGCGCTACGTACTCCATAACCCAGTAGATACCAGTGGTCTTCTTCTGGACGGGGTAGGCCAGTGATTTCAACCCCCAGGGGTTGCTATGTACAACAGATCCACCACCAGAAGTGATGAAGTCGACATATTTCTTCTGAGCTGATTTGAATTCCTCTTCACTCAGAACAGGGGTAAAAATCACCATCAATTCATAATTTTGCATAAACCCTGTATTTTTTTGATTTGATAATGGGGTGCAAAGCTAAGTCTTTTTCGTCACTTTTCCCCATAAATCCTGCATTTTTTGTCTTTTTTTCTCGCCCTTTATGGAGTTTAAAGGTGCCAACCTGTCACTTTTGATTCCTGGCACTTAATTTGACCTTCGCCATAAAAAATAATTGTTATGCAAAAAGGGCAAATACGTGTACAGACGGAGAATATCTTTCCCATCATCAAGAAGTTCCTTTATAACGAACATGATATTTTTTTGAGGGAATTGATTGCAAATGCAGTGGATGCAACACAAAAATTAAAAACCTATGCTTCAACGGGTGAAGCGAAGGGAGAATTGGGAGAATTGAGGATTGATGTGGTATTGGACAAAGAGGCAAAAAC
>JBEBDP010000043.1:0-17259 GCA_041156925.1 Bacteroidota bacterium
TTTCAACCATCATCAAGCGAGGATACGTTGAAAAAAGGGATAAAGAAGGTACTAAAAGAGACTACCGCGTTATCACGCTAAGCAAGGACAAAGTTTCAAAATCGGTTGAGTCTGAAAATACAGGAGCTGAAAAATCAAAACTATTCCCAACAGATTTGGGTACTGTGGTAACTGATTTCCTTATCCAACACTTTACACAGGTTTTGGACTATGGATTTACCGCAAAAATTGAAAGCGAGTTTGATCATATTGCAGACGGACAAGAAAACTGGAGTGAAATGCTCAAAGATTTCTATGCTCCGTTCAAGAAAGATGTAGATGAAACCATGGAGACAGCTGAGAGAATCAGTGGTGAAAGAGAGCTTGGTTTTGATCCGGTTTCAGGAAAGAGAATCATAGCAAGAATGGGACGTTATGGCCCAATGGTCCAAATTGGAGAAACAAGTGAAGAGGAGAAAGCAAAATTTGCTAAGTTGAAGGTGGATCAAAGTATTGAAACCATTCAATTGCAAGAGGCACTTGAGTTGTTCAAACTCCCTAGAATCCTTGGTGATTTTGAAAACGAACAGATACAGGTAAATATTGGCAGATTTGGCCCATATCTTGCTCATGATAAAAAATTCTATTCCCTTCCTAAGGAATTTGATCCTTATGAAATTAAACTTGAGGAAGCTATTCCGTTGATCGAAGAAAAAAGGAAGGCAAAGGACGAAAGGACAATCAAAGTGTTTGAAAAAGAAAAAATTCAGCTCTTGAAAGGTCCCTATGGCCCATACATCAAAAAAGGTCTTAGAAACTTCCCAATACCTAAAGAAAAGCAAGATGATGTTCAATCACTGACCATTGAAGAAGTTCAGGCCATGATAGAACATGCAATTGCCAACCCATCTAGAGGTAAACGAAAATCTGCTAAAAAATAGGTGCTTGTCTATGCAATCATCAAGAGAACTTTCAGCACTTTTGAATTTGATTGAAGACCCAGACGAAGAGGTCTACCAATCTGTTTCATCTAGGCTTTTGAGCTTGGGAGATGAAATACTACCTCATTTGGAAGACCATAAGCACACTATTGAAGATTCCGAACACAAAGAGAAGCTAGAACAGATCATACATAAAATTGAAGTTTCTGCCTTAGAGCAGGGTCTGGAAGAATGGAAGCAAAATGGAGAATTAACCATATTTGATGCCGCTATCATTATTTCCAATTATTTGAATAGGGAAAATGAGAAGGAACAGTTCATTTTCGAAATTGAAAAGATTAGAAAAACTGCCTGGCTAGAATTGAACGATTACCTCACGCCCCTCGAGGAAATCAATATTTTAAATAGAACGATTTTTGACTTTTACAAGCTTAGAGGATTAGAGACAGATTATTTAAAAAAAGAAGAATTCAACCTTTTCTATCTACTTGCTTCAAAAAAAGGGAACAGCTACAGCTTGGCAGCATTGTACTTAATCATTGCTGAACTCTTAGGGATTAATGTCAACCCAGTAAGCATCCCAAAACAAAATCTGCTCTGCTATTTAAATGATGAAAACCCTTTTGAGCCCTCAACCTCCAATGAAATTCTATTTTTTCTAGATCCTTTAACGGGTCAAGTTTATACCCATAGGGATATTGAGAATTATTTAAAGAAAATCGATTATATCCCCTATCCCATTCACAATACAGCAGATACCGCAATCAAGTTCATCCAGAACTGGCTATTAGAGATAGCTAAAAGTGAAAAAGAATCAGGTTTTCAGCATAAGTCGGCCCTATTGAAAAAAGTAGCCGAAGGATTGTCTTAGTTCAAGGGTATTTATTTTCTCAAAACACAGGTTTTCTCTCTGAAAATCATCTAAAACTGAGTCGATTGACCGAATTTCAATTTATTTTCGCCAATATGAATAAATTACTATTTGCAGCCTTGTTGCTTGTCTCTGTTTCTGCCTGTAAAGAAGAAAAAAAATCCCAAAAAACTACTGAAGCATCCAAAATGGGGCCCCTTAGTGTTGAAGCACTAGTAATTCAAACATCCTCTGTTTCAGATGTTATAGAAGTTGCTGGTAATGTACTACCCTTTGAATTGACTGAAATTAGACCTGAAATATCAGGAAGAGTGGTTTCAATCAATTTCAAGGAAGGATCTACTGTTGAGAAAAATACATTACTCGCCAAGTTGTTTGATCAGGATTTACAGGCACAGCTCAAGAAATTAAATGTTCAACTACAAATAGCTGAAAAAACAGAGGAAAGGGAAAGAGAATTATTGAAGATAAGCGGTATTAGTCAGCAGGACTATGACCTGAGTTTGTTACAAGTAAACAACATCAAAGCTGATATTGAATTGATCAAAGTAAATATTGGTAAGACTGAAATCCGTGCTCCCTATTCTGGTAGAATCGGACTTAGAAATATAAGTCTTGGTGCATATGTTACCCCCACTACCCTTATCACTTCAATCAGTCAGGTTGATTTGAAGAAAATCAGCTTCAGCGTTCCTGAAAAATACAGCAATGAAATAAAGGCTGGCATGAAAGTTGAATTCAACATTGAAGGAAATGAAAATACTTATACTGCAACAGTATTGGCTTCAGAAACAATCATAGAATCCCAGACAAGAAATTTGAGAATTCTTGCAACTGTTGGTGATCAAAAAAACAACCTTATTCCGGGATCATTTGCAAAGGTGAAACTGACATTGGGTAAAAATGAATCCGCTGTTTCAATACCATCGCAGGCAGTCATCCCTAGTGCTCGATCAAAACAAGTGGTCGTTTACAAAAACGGCGCTCCAGTTTTTGTTGATATCACAACAGGTATACGTACAGCAGATAACGTACAGGTTAGATCTGGATTGTCAGTTGGCGATACCATCATCACGACAGGTTTACTTTTTATCAGAAAAGACTCAAAACTGAAACTGAGTAAAGTACAATAGTCCATTCAAAAAATTATTGCATGAATTTATCAGAACTCAGTATAAAAAGACCCGTATTTGCAGTTGTCTGCAGCATCGTCATCATCATATTTGGTGCCATTGGTTTTAGCTTTTTAGGTGTAAGAGAATATCCAGCAATTGACCCCCCTGTTGTCAATGTACGTGCCAGCTACGTTGGCGCAAACGCAGAAATTATCGAACAACAGATTACTGAACCACTTGAAAAGGCTGTTAATGGTGTAGAAGGTGTAAAAAATATCACTTCATCAAGTTCTCAGGGTAGTTCCAACATCAATGTTGAATTTGAATTGGGTGTTGATTTGGAGAGAGCAGCAAATGATGTTAGAGAAAAAGTTTCTCAGGTATCCGGACAATTACCACAAGATATTGATGCTCCCCCTACTGTATCAAAACAAGATTCAGATTCCGAGCCAATTATCTATATGCAGATGCAGAGCAGCAAAAGGACAATGCTCGAGCTTTCTGATCTCGCTGAAAATATTGTACAGGAAAGACTACAAACCATTTCTGGTGTGAGTGGTGTGAACGTATTCGGACAAAGGCCCGCAATGAGAATATGGTTTGATCCGGTGCGATTGGCTGCATACCGTCTAACCATACAAGACGTAAAGGCTGCCTTAGATCGTGAAAACGTAGAACTTCCTGGTGGTAAAGTCAGAGGTAATACCACTGAAATGACCGTAAAAGCTTACGGAAAATTAACTTCTGAAGAAGACTTTAATAACCTCATCGTTAAGCAGACTGAAGGCAACATCATTAGACTAAGAGATATTGGTTATGCAATTCTTGGTCCAGAAAATGAAGAATCTTCTACACGCAAAAACAATGTTAGATCAGTTAATCTTGCTGTAGTTGCACAACCTGGTTCCAACCAGGTAGCTATTGCCGATGAACTTTATAAGCGTATTGAAACCATTAAAAAAGATCTTCCAAAAGATATCATCCTTGAGATCGGTTTCGACAAGACCTTGTTTGTTAGAAAGGCTATCAAAGAAGTGGAAGAAACATTGATTATTGCAATTCTCCTGGTTGTCATTATCATTTATCTATTCTTCCGTGAGTGGTCAATTGCTTTCCGACCATTAATCGATATACCTGTCGCTTTGGTTGGTGCATTTTTTATCATGTACCTAGCAGGATTTTCCATAAATGTATTGACCCTCCTTTCATTGGTATTGGCAACTGGACTAGTTGTTGATGATGGTATAGTAGTAACGGAAAACATATATAAGAAGATTGAACAAGGAATGGACAAATGGCAAGCAGCCAGAGAAGGTTCCAAAGAAATTTATTTCGCTGTTATATCTACTTCTCTAACTCTTGCAATTGTATTCCTCCCCATTATTTTCTTACAAGGGTTTGTTGGAAGATTATTTAGAGAATTTGGTATAGTTGTAGCTGGAGCTGTATTGATATCTGCTTTTGTATCTCTTTCTCTTACTCCAGTATTAAACATTTATCTCACCAAAAAGAATGTACATAAACATTCTTGGTTTTATACCAAATCAGAACCTTTCTTCAGAGGATTAGAAACAGGCTATAAAAGATGGCTAGAAGCTTTCATGAGAAAGAGATGGATTGCTTTTGTAATTGTAGGGGTTTGTATGGCAATCATCTATTTTGTAGGATCGGCACTGCCCTCTGAGTTGGCACCTATGGAAGATAGAAATCGTTTGAGAGCGAGTGTTGTTGCTCCTGAGGGTACCGATTTTGACTACATGGATAAAGTTGTTTACGATATTACCCAAACACTTTTAGATTCTGTTGATGAAAGAAATGTTGTATTATCATTTGCACCAGGATTTGGTGGTGGTGGCGGAGCAAACAATGCAACCATCAGTATGGGCTTAGTAGATGCTGGAGAGAGAAAAAGAAGTCAGAATGATATTGCACAGAACCTCAACAGGATTTTTAAAGATTTTTCAAATGTGCGTGTTCTAGTGATTCAAGAACAGACCATTTCAGTTGGACAAGGAGGAAGAGGTTCACTGCCTGTGCAATATGTTTTACAAAACCTGAGCTTTGATAAACTCAAAGAGAAAGTACCGCTCTTCATGGACGAAGTTGTTAAGAGTCCAGTTTTCCAAGGCAATGATGTAAACCTCAAATTCAATAAACCTGAATTACAAGTAACCATAGATCGATTAAAAGCAAGTGAATTAGGAATTTCAATCCTTGATATTTCCAATACACTTCAACTTGCGCTGAGTGGTAGAAGATTTGGCTATTTCGTAAGAAATGGAAAACAATATCAGGTTATTGGTCAGGTTGATAGAAAAGATAGAGATGCTCCACTCGACCTCAAATCATTTTATTTGAGAAGTAGAGATGGCGAATTGATTCAATTGGATAATCTAGTATCCATTAATGAAGCAGCCAACCCTCCAACTATTTATCATTTCAACAGATTGAAGAGTGCTGTAATTTCTGCAGGACTAGCACCTGGTAAAACAATTGGTGATGGTATTGCTGAAATGAATAGAATTTCAGAGAAAGTACTTGATGAATCTTTTTCTACAAGTTTGAGTGGAACATCGCGCGACTTTGCAGAAAGCTCTTCTAATACCCAAAGCGCATTCTTGTTGGCACTCGTATTGATCTTCTTGATTCTCGCTGCTCAATTCGAAAGCTTTGTTGATCCATTCATTATAATGATTAACGTTCCACTGGCCTTGGCTGGTGCTGTATTGAGTCTGTTTATATTTGATCAGTCGCTCAATATATTCTCTCAAATAGGTATCATCATGCTCATCGGTTTGGTTACCAAAAACGGTATTCTTATTGTAGAATTTGCCAACCAAAAAAGAGAACAAGGAATGCAGAAACTTCAATCAGTCATTGAGGCTTCTGTTGCAAGGCTAAGACCAATCTTAATGACTACACTTGCAACAGCTTTAGGAGCTTTACCCATCGCTTTAGCATTAGGTTCTGCAGGTAAAAGTAGAATTCCATTGGGTGTGGTAATTATAGGCGGACTATTGTTTTCATTAATACTAACACTTTTTGTTGTTCCTTCACTCTATGTATATATTTCTAGAAAAAAAAGATCGACTCATGAGATTTAGATTGCTATTGCCCTTTTTTCTAATTGTCGGTTTTGCTCAGGCACAACAAAATAAATTCACCCTGAAGGAAGCCGTTGATATGGCTATCAAACAGAATTTGGATATACAAATTGCAAATGCTGATTTAGATATTGCCAAAAACAACAACAACTGGGGTAATGCTGGTGCTCTTCCAACTGTAAATGCGAATGTATCAAATACAGAAGCGGTTTCAAATATTGATCAAAAACTAGCAAATGGCAGCAGCATTCAGAGAAACAATGTGTCCAACAGCAGCATTAATTCTAACTTGAGTATTTCTTGGAGAATATATAATGGCAAAAGAATAAGTGCAACCAAAGAGCGATTTGAAGTAATTGAGAAAATGGGAAGCATTGCTTTGGATCAACAAATTGGTCAGATCATTTTTGATGTAACCAACATCTATCACAACATCATTCGATTAAATAAACAAATCTTAGCAACAAAAGCCATTATATCACTTTCCGAAGA
Organism: Bacteroidota bacterium; assembly: GCA_041156925.1. Lineage (GTDB taxonomy): Bacteria > Bacteroidota > Bacteroidia > Chitinophagales > Chitinophagaceae > Pollutibacter. The sequence continues at coordinate 6,503 of JBEBDP010000043.1, forward strand.
AAGATATAAAATTGCAGAAACCAGGTTCAATGTCGGAAGTGGCGCTAAAACAGATATGCTGCAAGCAGAAATTGATCTCAATGCACAGAAAGTTAACTTGGAAAACATAAACATTCAACTAGAAAATACTATTGCTAGTATGAATGCAGTATTGAAAAGAAAAGTTGATGAAGATTTTACTGCTACAGAAGATGAGTTCAATGTGCCAAAAATTGATTTCGGTAGTTTGGTAAGTGTATTGGAGAAACAGAATTACCAATTGTTAATGGCACAACAAGAAAGGCAAAATATTTTGAATGACAGAAAAATCATCAACTCACAGAGACTTCCAATTTTAAGTTTGAATTCCAACACAGTCTTAAATAAACAAAGATCAACAGCTGGATTCTTCCTTACCAACCAAACATTCGGCCCAAACATAGGATTAGGGTTGGCTATTCCCATCTTCAATGGTAATATCAATCGTACGCAATTAAAATCTAATTCTATTCAGGAAAAAAGACAAACCCTGCAAATAGAACAATTAAGAATTTCTCTTCAAAGAGATTTACTCATAGCCTATCAAGAATATGAAAACGCTATGAAAATTATTGAGATTGAAGAAAACAATGTTAAGCTAGCAGAAGAAAACAATTACATATCAACAGAAAGATTTAGAAAATTGGTGAGCAACTCAATTGAACTCCGACAAGCACAATTGAGTTTGATTGAAGCAGAGAACAGGTATATCAATGCTCAATTCAGAGCACAAGTTGCAGTTACTACACTTCAATTTTTAACTGGGGAAATCAATAAATCACTTTGATTTATTTACCTAAATGATGTGGCTTAAACCCTAAGGGAAGCAACAAGGACACAGTAGAAAATTCATAAACTTGTTGGTCACCAGCAAGCAGTACTCGCATAGGTTGTTGGTACCTCGACTCAAACTCCAATAAAGACTGACGGCAAATACCGCATGGTGCTACAGGTGCGGATATGTCAACTGAATCACTTTCATAGGTAATAGCTATGGTAACAATAGATTGTCCGGGTGCAACCGATGAAGCTGCGGCCAACAATACCCGCTCTGCACACAATCCAATGGGATAAGAGGCGTTTTCTTGGTTTGTACCGCGTACTATACTACCATCACTCATCAAAGCTACTGAAGCGACTCTAAAGCCTGAATAAGGGGCATATGCTGTTTTAGCTAAGGCTTTGGCATCCTTAATCAATACTTGATCAGATTCAGGCAATTCATCGATAGTGTTATACTTCTTGTAACTGATTTCAATATTGCCTGTATCCATAAGGTAAAGGGTTTACTTGATTTTCTTGAATATCCTAGACCATCTTGGTCCGTTCTGCCAACTAAACCAAATAAAAGAAGCCTTCCCTACAATATGGTCTTCAGGAACAAATCCCCAGAACCTAGAGTCTTGTGAATTATGCCTGTTGTCTCCCATCATCCAGAAATAATCCATTTTGAAAGTGTAGGAAACAGCTTCCTGGCCATTGATGAATATTTTCCCGTCTTTTTCCTCCCAAATATTTTCCTCATATACCTGAATCACTCTTTTGTATAAACTGATATTCTTGGGATTGAGTTGAACAGATGAACCTTTCTTAGGTATCCATACTGGTCCGAAATTGTCTTCACTCCATTTGAAATTGGCAGTATCATAAGGATACGTATTGCCAAAACCACTTGTATTCAATTCTGGCACAACAGACCCTTTCACCACAAAAGGAAATGATTTGACCATCTCAACTTGATTAGGAGTAAGGGTTAAACGATAGGTGTTGGGGTTATCCTGCAGTTGCATTAAATCACGTTGCTCTGAATCTTGGGGGTCAATGTTCAGCTCTTCTTTGATGAATTCATCAGAAAAGAAACCTTTTCCATCTAGCGTAACATAATAAGGCATTTCAGAAGCAGGTGGATTTGGATTTGTTACACCACTGATGAATACTTGGCCATTGACAATAGATATAGTATCACCTGGAATACCAACACATCGTTTTATAAAGTTCTCACGCTTATCAACAGGACGAACAACAATATCATCTCTCTCCGCAAATAACATTTCTCTTGTTCCACCTCTAGATTCATAGGCACGCAAATAATCATAATAATTAACCTCAGATTGATACTCTCTAATGACTGTATCTCCTACAGGATAATTAAACACCACAACATCATTACGCTGAATATCACTTGCCCAAATTCTTTTGTATGGCAATTTGATCCATTCCAAATATGAAGGAGCAGTGCCTATTGGCAGTGTGTGATGAACAAAAGGAAAGGATAAAGGGGTATTGGGAACTCTTGGCCCATAACTTGTTTTACTTACAAACAAGAAATCATTTACCAACAAGGTCTTTTCCATTGAACCTGTTGGAATAACATAAGCTTCAAATATAAAAGTTCGAATGATTGTAGCAGCAACAATAGCAAATACTGCTGCATCAATCCATTCTCTAGTACCCGACTTCTGGTAGTTTTTAACTACAGGAATTCCAGCGTATCGTTCTTGTTTAGAAAAACCTAAATAGGGAAAATAAATAAATGGTATAAAGACAGTCGCTGCATGATGCAACAATGAAAATCTTCCGAAATGTTCAACAAACTTTATACAAATCCATATGGTAATAAACTGACCAACTATTGGAATGAGTTGAAAGAAAAACCAATGGATTTTTAATTCCATTTTGTTTACCATTAACCATGTATTGTAAAAAGGCACTAAAGCTTTCCAAGCATCGATGCCTGCCTTCTTAAACATCCCAAACAAGCCAAAATGAAAACCAAGGGTTGCTAGTATAAAAATGCCCCAACCTATACTCATTGTTTAATTCTTTTGCTATCCAAATGTAACATAAAAGGAGGATTTTAATATTATCACTACTTCAATATTGAAATTTTAACATGATTGGTTATATTCAAGGATAAAAGTAAAACGTGCAATTTTTTAACATCCGTGATATTGAAAATTTAACTGGCATTAAAGCACATACCCTGCGTACATGGGAAAAAAGGTATGGCATTATTATGCCACTTAATACTCCCGGAAAACACAGGATGTACGACAATAACGACCTCAAACAAATACTTAGAATTTCAACTTTATACCACGGAGGATTTAAGATTTCAAAGATTGCTGGCATGTCTTTAGATGAGATGGCAATCAACACGCTTCAATTAGAACGAAAGACAAACTTTGAAGTGTTCATCAATCGATTTATAGAATTTACTGTCGACTTAAATGAAGCTGAATTCAAGAAACTGTTTTCAGAATTGAGAGAATCTATAGATGAAAATGATCTCTACTTGCACATCATCTTTCCTGTCTTATTTAGAATTGGAAATCTTTGGATGCTCGGCAACATCATGCCCGTGCAAGAACACTTTGCAAGTAACCTGATAAGGTCAAGTCTGATCAATAGCATTGATAACGCCAAATCAGGTGATAGAAAATCAGCTGCAAAAGTCCTTTTGTTTTGTCCAGAAAATGAACACCATGAATTACCCTTGTTGTTCATCCATTTGGTACTAAAGCAAAAAGGAGCTGAAGTTTTTTATATGGGAGCCAATACCAAATTAGATACTTTGGATTATGCTATTAGAAAACTATACCCCACACATATTATTGCTTATATGATTACCAATTTTGCAGAATTGAATACTACTCAATATGTAGACATGCTTGCAAGGACGGCTAGGAAGGCAAAATTGCTTTGTGGGGGACCAGGATTTAAAGCTGTTGAGTTGAAACAGACGAATACAACTATGTTCAATAGCTTTAATGCTTTGATTAAGGCAGTGGAGACATTGAGAATAAACTAAGAAACAGCTGTTCGGATAGTTGCTGAATATTTTCTAGTACTTTTTACAACTACATCTTTTACTGTAGCATCGATATTTAAATCGTCGATATCCAAAACTTGTTGATCTGCTTTTGATGCAGAGGTACAAAAACGAATAGCAGTCCAAACATGATCAATCACCACTTCATCTATTTTACCGAAACCCTTGGTACACAAACAATCCCAATTACAATCTCTGTTTAGATCACTTACAATTTTAGAAGTTGGTTTTGGATAGGCAACCCAAAGTTTTCCTTTATCTTTTAATGCAGGAACAACATCTTTTAAAATAGCAGACAACTGCTGGTAATTGAGTGCAAATACCAAAGCAAACTCAATTTTTCTACTTTTTAGTAAAGGAGTAACATTTTTAGCGAAGGACAATTTTGTGAAATACTTTTCAAGTGTAGATGGTATACCTTGAATAAGTAGGTTTTTTTCATCGCATAATTCAAGTCTTTCAAAAATGTTCACAAGCATCCGTGGTTATTTTTGTTGGGAGGACAAAATTAACATTTTTTCCACATATATGCGAAAACATTAAAAAGAAATTAGAAAAATAAAGGTCTAACAGAATGAATTCAAAAGCCGGAATTAGCTTCTTCTTGATCTTCTTTTATCTCTGTTCTTGAAAATGGGCACTTTACTTTCACTACCCGAAAGTAATCTGCCAATGTTTTTTTGGTGTGTCATGATCACGAGTAATGCAACGGCAATGGCAAAAATGCGGTAAGCTATATTATCTACATTGAATACAACCAAAATAAACACTGGGAAAGCCAAACTAGCCAAAATTGAGCTTAAAGAAACGAACCTAGTAAGGTAAAGTACCAGTAGAAATACCCCTATGCAACTCAATGCTGTCCAAGGAGATATGGCAATTATTAATCCAAATAAAGTTGCTACTCCTTTACCACCTCTAAACTCTGCCCAAATTGGAAAAATGTGACCCAAAACAGCTGCAAGTCCCAACCCAATTTGAAAATTTGTCCTTTCAAATTCATTCTCAATATAGTAGGGTAAAAGTAGGGCAAGCTTTACCGCAATCAATCCTTTGAGCATATCCATGATCATCACAAAAGTTCCCCATTTTGAACCCAACACCCTAAAAGTATTAGTTGCTCCAGCATTTCCACTTCCATAATCACGGATATCAATATTGAATTGGGAACGGCTAACAATTAATGAAGTTGGAATGGATCCAATGAGATAGGCCAATATGATTAAAAGCATTTCATTCATAAGCGTATAGCCAATAAATTATACATAAAGTTAATAAAAAAATAACAAAAGGCCCTTTATGCAATGTTAAATGCTATGCCAAAAAAGAAATTGCCAACCAATCCCCTTCTTCAAATTTCTGGTGATTTGTGCCAAAATAAGGCCCGAAGACATGCATAATATCTTCATAATCGCTTCTTAATAAGCCACTTATGATTAATACCCCTTTTTCATGGGTTTTTGCTCGAATGGACTGAACATGTTCGATTAATACATTCTTATTTATGTTAGCCAACATAACATCAACAGCATCTATATTATCAAGTTCCCCTGCTTTTGATACCTCAATGCCATTTGCCTTGTTTAAATTGATGTTCTCTTTTACATTTTCAATACTCCAATCGTCGTTATCAATTGCAGCAACGGAGCTTGCACCCAATTGGACGGCTAGAATGGAAAGAATTCCAGTGCCTGTGCCGAAATCAGCCACAGTTTTTCCCTTGAAATCAGTTTGCAACATTGCCATCATCATCATTTTTGTGGTAGGATGATGACCCGTACCAAAACTCATTTTGGGGGTTATCAAAATCTGATGATCGACTGAATCAATTGGTTCGTGAAAATGAGCGCGAACTTGAATCTTTCCGGGTATAACGACTGGCTCAAAATTTGATTCCCAGCTTTGGTTCCAGTTCTCTTCTTCTATTTGTTGAATAGTGAATATAAGCTTCATTTCAGTTGAAAGAGCAGTCAATCCTTCAAGATCAGCAATGCCATCTTTAGCATATGCCTTAATGCCATTCTCCACTTCTTCCATACCATGAAATCCATATTCTGGTAGCACAGCAATCAAGATATCCGATTGCTCCTGTGATATTCCTTCAAAGGTTATACCTGTATATTTCATAAAAAAAAGCCGGCTTGGTAGCCGGCTTGCAATTTAATTTTGGTTATTGTTATTCCCATCAGCCTGGTTAAAATCAGGTTTTGGGATCAAAGCCTTACGGCTTAATTTAAACTTACCAGTCTTGTGGTCGATACCCACGAGCTTAACCCTTACAGTATCTCCCTCTTTCAAAATGCCATCAAGGTTTTCCAAACGCTTCCAGCTTACTTCACTAATGTGAAGCAACCCTTGCTTACCTGGCATGAACTCTACGAATGCACCGTAAGGCATAATCGACTTCACTTTGGATTCGTATTCCTCACCTACTTCAGGCATGGCAACTATACCTTTGATCCAAGCAACTGCTCTGTCTAGTCCCTCTTTAGCCGGACTAAATACACTAACCTCACCTTGGTTACCAATCTCTTCAATATTGATAGTAGTTCCAGTCTCTCTTTGAATCTCTTGAATGATTTTTCCTTGAGGACCAATCACAGCACCAATAAATTCTTTATCAATAAATAACTTCTGCATTCTTGGTGCATGTGGCTTAACCTCAGCTCTAGCAGCTGGCATCGCTTCATACATAGCATCCAAAATGTGCAAACGACCTTTTCTAGCTTGCTCAAGCGCTTCCATCATGGTCTCCATGCTCAAACCATCGATTTTGATATCCATTTGAATACCACAAATACCATCCTTGGTTCCAGTCACTTTGAAATCCATATCACCCAAATGATCTTCATCACCCAAGATATCAGTCAAGATTGCGTACTTACCATCGCTTGGTCTAGTGATCAATCCCATGGCAACACCACTAACGTGCTTTGGAATAGGAACACCAGCATCCATTAACGCTAATGAACCCGCACATACTGTAGCCATAGAAGATGAACCATTCGATTCTAAAATATCAGAAACAACTCTTACTGTATAAGCGTAATCATTTCCAGGCATCATTTGCTTCAATGAACGCAATGCCAAGTTACCATGACCAACTTCTCTTCTACCCGGACCTCTCATTGGCTTAACCTCACCAGTAGAAAATGCAGGGAAATTATAGTGAAGAATAAACTTGTTGTATTCTGATTTAGCTGCACTTTCAATCAACAATTCATCCAATGGTGTACCAAAAGTAATAGTGGTCAATGATTGGGTTTCACCGCGGGTGAACAAGGCAGAACCATGCGGACTAGGCAATACATCCACTTCCATATTCAATGGTCTAACTTCATCAAGTTTTCTGCCATCCAATCTTGTTCTGTCATCCAACATCATATTACGAACAACCTCCCACTTGAGGTCTTCGTAGTATTTTTTAGCTAATTTGATTTGCTCTGAAGTTGCTTCTTCACCTAATGATGCAACAACTTCTTTCTTCAAAGCATCATAGGCCAAAGAACGATCAGCCTTGCTTGAAGCAGCTTTAGATATCTCGTAAACCTTCGCTGAAAAGGCATTTACTTTTTCTTGAATAGCTTCATCTGAAGGAGGTTTTGGATAATCTCTTTTTCCTTGAACACCAACCTTAGATCTTAATTCTTCCTGAGCTGCAATTTGAATGCGAATTGCATCATGAGCAACGCCCAACGCTTTTACCACGTCTGCTTCTAGACATTCTTTAGATTCACCTTCCACCATCATTAGGTTCTTGGAAGTTGCGCCAATCATAAAATCCATATCAGCAGTCGCCAATTCAGTTCTGCTTGGATTTACAACCAAAGCACCATTTACTCTTGCAACACGTACCTCAGAAATAATTTCCTTGATAGGAATATTAGATACAGCCAATGCTGCAGAAGCAGCAAGACATGCTAATGAATCTGGCATGATTTCTGGATCTGATGAAATCAAAGTAACAAGTACTTGAACATCACAGAAATAATCTTCAGGGAAAAGTGGTCTTAAAGCACGATCAATCAAACGGCTGATCAATACTTCATAATCACTCAATCTTCCTTCACGCTTAAAAAAGGATCCAGGAATTCTTCCTGCTGAAGCGAATTTTTCTTGGTAATCAACTGAAAGGGGAAAGAAATCCTGACCCTCACGTGGTTCTTTGTTAGCACAAACTGTTGCCAATAAAACACAGTTACCTTGTCTAACTGTTACAGCACCATCTGCCTGGCGAGCAAGACGTCCTGTTTCTATGGTCACAATCCGACCGTTACCAAGGTCGAAACTTGATTGTATGGGTTGTTGTAGCATGATTCTATTTTTTGGAAAGTTCCAAAAAGCAATATTCCCAACAGGTGTTGGGAATAAAACATTTCTGTAAAAATTATTTTCTTAGACCGAGTTTCTCGAGCAATGCACGGTAACCAGTTAGGTTGTGCTTGCTTAGATAAATAAGCAGGCGCTTACGCTGACCTACTTTTCTCATCAGTCCCCTGTGGGTGCCGAAATCTTTTTTGTTAGCTTGTAAATGCTTTGAAATCTCATTGATTTCTTCAGTCAACAAAGCAATTTGTGCTTCGATTGAACCTGTGTTTTTTGCGTTGCCACCATATTCAGCAACAATTGCAGACTTTCTTTCTTTTGTTACGCTTGACATCTCAATTTTTTTAAATTCATCTAAAATTTACATCCAAAATTTGGCTGCAAAGGTAAGGAAAATGAATGAAATAATAGCCTTATTCCATGTATTTCAGTTTAAAACCATAGAGGATTACGAATAAAATACTCGAAAACCCAGAAAGCATAGCATAGGACAGACCCAGAAAATTACCTGACCCAAAAACAATTATGGGGGCTACTACCCCAATTATGCAGCCTAAAACATATAACCTAAAGCCATTTTTTTTCAGTCTTAGCATCAAAACGGCCCCAATTAGTGTTAATACATTGGAAACCAATGAAAAAAAGCTATTGTCCCTCATATTTGAACGGGTATTGGCGAAGGAAATTTCCTCCATGGCTTGTTCAAACTGTTCTTTGCCTTTGGGATCTGCGTCTAACGCCTGGCTGAACACCGTATCCCAGTTTTCCATGCTTTTATTCAAAGTTTTACTCAATTCATCAGGATTGGATAACCCAGCAATGGCTGATAACATCATATAAGAGCTTGCAAACAAGGTGAGGTAGCATAAAAAGGTAAGAAACTTGGGTCTCAAAGGAGATATGGGGGATGGATTTTCTGGATTTTCCATTTTTTTAAATTTTTACGAAGTTAATAAGAACAAATCATCACCTAAATGTATTTTACATAAAGATGCCGACAGATTTGCATATCGTTACGAGCGAGCTTCCTAATGCAGTGGACAATTCCCAAATGCTGGATGCCTATTTTTTGATCAAATCGCTTCACGAACAAAAAATCAACATTCACCTACATTGCCTAACCAACGAAAACTTTGAGCCTACACCTCAATTGAAAGAGATATGTGAGTCAATCAACCATTATGAAAGAGATTTATCTAAACTAAGTTTCAAACTTGATTTACCTTATCATGTTTCAACTAGATCTAGCAGCAAATTGATTGCACGATTAAATCAAGACGATTTTCCTGTTTTATTTATGGGATTGGCTAGCTCTTATGCCATCTATGATAATTATTTAAGTGGTAATAGGAAAACAGCAATACGACTAAGCAAAAATGAACCAGCATATTTCCAACAGTTGTCCTCATTAGTACCCTGGAGAGGAAAAAAACTGCATTATCAGGTAGAGGCATGGCGAATGAGTAGGTATTTTAAAAGAATGGTATCCCAAAAAACTACTTTCTTTCCCAGTTCAAAAAACTTACACGCAGCACTAAAACAAAAAACAGAAAACCATTCTCAATGGATTCCGCTTTTCACAGGTATGCCTCCTGTATTTCATCAATCTAATAAAGGACATTTCTGTTTATTTCATGGTAAATTATCAAATGAAGAAACAGCATATGCTGCATTTTGGCTACTTGAACATGTGTTCAATACATTAGAAATACCATTTGTTGTTGCTGGTTCTAATCCTTCTACGCATCTTGAAAATGCTGCTCACGTGAGACAACATACTTGTCTTGTTACTAATCCAAGTGATAAAGAAATGCAAGAACTCATCAAAAAAGCACAAATTGTTTTAAGTCCCACTTTCATTCAAGCTGAAGGAGACGACAATCTTTTACAATCACTTGCATTAGGCAGACATATTCTGATCAATTCAAAGAGATCAAAAGACAAAGAGATAAAATCAGTTTGTCATATTGCTCAATCACCAGAAGAGTTCATTCAGAAAACAAAGGAATTATTCGAAACTGAATTCAGTGAAGAAGAAAAACATGCAAGACAGCAGCTGCTGAATAACAGATTTCAAGACCAAGAAAGTTTGGAAAAGTTACTTAGCTGGTTATCGTAGCATTATCGATTACCTTTCCACCTTCAGTCCTGATCATACGAGCAGGATATTTATTGATGACCATGTAATCGTGGGTTGCCATTACAATTGCTGTACCAAGTTCCTTACTGATCTGAAACAACAAATTCATGATTTCATCTGTAGTTTCCGGATCAAGATTACCTGTTGGCTCATCAGCTAAAATCAATCTAGGCGAATTCAACAATGCTCTTGCTATGTCTACGCGCTGTTGTTCACCACCTGATAATTCGTAAGGAAACTTAAACCCTTTGGTTTTCAAGCCCACTTTTCCAAGCACCTCATCAATTTTATCTTCGATTTCTTTTTCATTTTGCCAACCTGTAGCCTTAAGTACAAACTTCAGATTATCATGAACATTTCTATCGGTCAATAATTGAAAGTCCTGAAACACAATTCCAATATTTCTTCTAAGAAAAGGGACTGTTTTCCAAGTCAAGTCTT
>JBEBDP010000044.1:0-4654 GCA_041156925.1 Bacteroidota bacterium
TGATGATCTCATAAGAAATTTCTCCCAAAAATTCATAGGGTAAATGCGCCCAATCATCTGTCATTCCATCAACCGATGTTACCTCCCTGAGGGCTACTGTGAACTCATAGGTTCTTTCATCTCCCAAAACCCCAACAGATTTTACAGGAAGTAAAATTGTACCTGCCTGCCAAACCTTGTTGTATAAGCCATGCTTTTTGAGTCCGTTCATATAAATAGCATCTGCCTCTTGTAAGAGTTTTACTTTATCAGCGGTGATTTCTCCAAGAATTCTGATGGCCAAACCCGGTCCAGGGAAGGGGTGACGATAAAGTAAATCATGCGGTATACCCAGTTCTAATCCTACTTTTCTTACTTCATCTTTGAACAAGAAACGGAGTGGTTCTACCAAATCCAGTTTCATAGTATCTGGAAGACCGCCCACATTGTGATGCGATTTGATGGTAACTGAAGGTCCGTGAACGGAAACACTTTCAATAACGTCTGGGTAGATGGTACCCTGACCTAGAAAAGAAATATCAGTAAGTAAGTGTGCCTCTTGGTCGAATATATCAATGAAAGTTTTACCAATTGCTTTTCTTTTTTCTTCTGGATTGGTTAATCCAGCCAAAGCATTGTAGAACGTCTCACTTGCATCAACACCTTTTACGTTTAATTCAAGTTGTTCATATGTTTTGAGAACTGAATGAAATTCATCTTTTCTCAAAACACCATTATCTACGAAAATGCCAAATAAATTATTGCCAATTGCTTTGTGAATAAGTGTTGCAGCAACAGTAGAATCAACGCCTCCGCTCAATGCCATCACTACTTTTTTATCTCCAATTTTTTGTTTGAGTGCTTCAACAGTATCAGTGATAAAATGCGCAGGTGTCCAGTCGCCTGTACATCCACAAACATGGAACAGATAGTTATGAATCATTTTCTTTCCAAACTCAGAATGATAAACTTCTGGGTGGAACTGCATACAAAGAATATCAAAACAAGCAGGTGCTTCTAGTTTAAAAGCCGCTACAGGTATGGAGTTGGTTGTTGCCAGTACTTCAGCATTTGCAGGCAATTCTAAAATTGAGTCACCATGACTCATCCATACCTGAGATGATTCAGGTACATCATTTAATAAAGTATGTTCTACTTTTTTCTGAAGAATAGCACGTCCGTATTCTCTTTTTTCTGAACGTTCAACTCTTCCGCCAAATACTTTAGCTGTCAGCTGTGCGCCATAACAAATACCCAATACATTTCTTTGAGCTGCCATTGCTTTGATATCAACCAGTGGAGCATTGGGGTCGTTGACAGAAAAGGGTGATCCAGATAAAATAATACCCTTAAGATCGGGAGTATAGCTGATCTCTTTGTGGTAAGGTACAATTTCACAATAGACATTAGCCTCTCTTACAGCTCTAGCGATTAGCTGGGTATATTGTGATCCGAAGTCGAGTATTAAAATCTTTTCTGTCATACCGGCGAAGTTAAAGATTTCGCATTTTAGGTTTAGCTTAAATAAAAAAGAACATCACAAGGATGTTCTTTCAATATGCTTACGTGAGTGGGGCTTAGGCTAATTTGCCGATTGCCTTGGTCAATGAACTTTTCAAGTTTGCAGCCTTGTTCTTGTGGATTACTCCCTTCTTTGCCAACTTATCTATCTTGCTCAATACAGCAGGAAGATTTTCTTTGGCTTCAGCAGCATCTGTAGTTGCGCGAAGATCACGCATAGCGTTCCTAGTTGTTTTACCTTGGTAACGGTTTTTTTCTCTGCGTTTAGCTACCTGACGGGTATCCTTTTTGGTTGCCTTATGATTTGCCATCCTTTGTTTTTTTCTTATTAACGGGCAGCAAAGGTAATACACTTACTTAAATCAACCAAAAATATGGGCTGATAATCGTAAAAACATTGCAGAAACATACAAGATTCCTCTTATTTTTTCGGTCAAAATGACCGATATTTGCCCTCAGTTTTGACCACTTACTAATATCTAGGTTCCAATGAAGGATTTCTCATATATTACCTCGTCGCATCCCTCTTATATAGAGCAGCTTTACCAGGAGTTTTCCCGTTCGCCAGAAAGCATCGATCCAGACATCAGAAAATTCTTTGAGGGCTTTGATTTTGCCGTAACGCAATTGGAAGGAAAACCTTCTACTGCAGCAATTGCTTCAGGGTCAGAAATTGATTGGAAAAAGGAACTTGGTGTCTACCGCCTCATTTTGGGATACAGAAACAAGGGGCATTTGATTGCCAAAACCAATCCAATTAGACAAAGAAAGGATAGAGGAGCCAATTTGGATCTCTCGTTTTTTGGTTTGTCTGAAGCAGATCTTGATGCTACTTTTTATGCTGGCAACTTGATTGGTTTGGGTACAGTTACGCTAAGGGCAATACAAGAGCATTTGCAGAAGTGTTATGCTTCTCATGTGGGTATTGAATTCAAATACATCAGCAATCAGGAAAAAATAAATTTCCTTACTCATGAGATGGAGGAAAAGTTCACTAATCCTCTTCCATTTGAAAAGAAAAAAAGAATTCTGGAGAAATTGAACCAGGGTGTGATTTTTGAAAAATTCTTGCATACCAAGTACATCGGTCAAAAAAGATTTTCATTAGAAGGTGGAGAAACTACCATCGCGGCTTTGGATGCTATGATCAATAGTGCAGCCTCCTTGGGTGTAAAAGAAGTTGTGATTGGTATGGCCCACCGTGGAAGGTTGAATGTTTTAGCAAATATCATGGGTAAAACCTATGAGCATATCTTCAGTGAGTTTGAAGGAAAATCAACTCCCGATCAAACAATGGGTAGTGGTGATGTTAAATACCACTTGGGTTATGGTAGTGAAGTAGATACGTTAGAGGGAAATAAAGTGGCACTTAAATTGATGCCAAACCCTTCTCACCTTGAAGCTGTTGATCCAGTTGTGCTTGGCTTTTCAAGGGCGAAGGCAGATGTGATGTACAGTAGTCAGTATGATGCCATTTTACCAGTATTGATTCATGGTGATGCCTCAATTGCTGGACAAGGTATTGTTTATGAAATTCTACAGATGTCGGGTTTAGATGGATACCTGACTGGTGGAACCATACATTTTGTGATCAACAACCAAATTGGTTTTACTACCAACTTCGAAGATGCAAGAACAGCGGATTATTGTACTTCACTTGCTGCAATGGTACAGGCACCGGTAATGCATGTGAATGGTGATGATCCAGAGGCAGTGGTTAAGTGTATGGAAATTGCTATTCGTTATAGACAGCAATTCAACAGTGATGTCTTCATCGATATGGTATGTTATAGAAGACATGGTCATAACGAAGGTGATGATCCAAAGTTTACACAACCCAAGCTTTATTCCATCATCGATAAGCATCCTAATCCTAGAGAGAATTATATAGCACATCTGCAGGGCAATGAAAATCCTGAAATCCAGGAGATGGCCAAAGAGATGGAGAAAAAATTCTGGTCTGATTTGCAGGAACGTTTAGATGAGGTTAAGCAGCATCCTTTGCCATATCAATATCAAGCACCTGAGTTGGTTTGGAAGAGCATGGTAAGGGCTACTCAAAAAGATTTTGAGCAATCTCCTGTTACAGCTATCAAAGAAGCACAGTTCAAGTCGCTTTTTGCTTCTATCATGAAGATGCCTGATGGTTTCAAGCCACTTAAAAAGATTGAGAAATTACTTCAAGATAAAATTGCTTTACTAGAAAAAGAAAGCAAGGTTGATTGGTCCACTGGTGAATTATTGGCCTATGCGAGTTTGCTTGCAGATGGAAAGAATGTGAGAATGAGCGGACAAGATGTGAGGAGAGGTACTTTTAGTCATCGCCATGCTGTTTTGCTTGATGAGTTTGAACAAGTGCAGCACAACCGTTTGGATCAAGTTGAAAATGCAAAAGGCAAATTCAGTATTTATAATTCCTTGTTAAGTGAATACGGTGTGCTTGGATTTGAATATGGTTATGCACTTGCAGATCCTGAAACCTTGGTATTGTGGGAAGCACAGTTTGGAGATTTCTCCAATGGTGCACAAACCATGATTGATCAGTTTATTTCAAGTGCAGAACAAAAGTGGAACAGGATGAATGGAGTGGTGATGTTATTGCCACATGGTTATGAGGGACAAGGACCAGAGCACAGTAGTGCAAGGTTAGAAAGATATTTACAGATGTGTGCTGAACTGAATATGGTGGTTACCAATATCACGACTGCCGCAAATCTTTTCCATGCGCTAAGAAGACAAATGACATGGAATTTTAGAAAGCCATTGATCAATTTCTCACCTAAGGCAAATCTTCGTCACCCTGGATCATATTCTTCTATTGCTGAATTTACAAATGGTGGATTCAAAGAGGTGATTGATGACCAAGCAGCAGATGCAAAGAAAACCAAACGTGTGTTGTTCTGTTCAGGTAAAGTTTATTTTGATCTGAATGAGTACAAGACAAAAAATAATATTGACGATGTAGCAATCGTTCGATTAGAACAAATTTATCCTTTGGCTACAACGCAACTTGAACAACTCAAGAATAAATATAAAAAAGCGGAGTGGGTTTGGGTACAAGAAGAGCCAATGAACATGGGTGCTGCATCATTCTTGAAAATGAATCTTGATGTATTGGAGTTTAGAATGATTGGTAGACATGCTAGTGCAGCTA
>JBEBDP010000045.1:0-7384 GCA_041156925.1 Bacteroidota bacterium
TCTTTATCAGTATCAGAAACAAATACACCACTCTCTAGCCTGGGTTGTAAATCTAATTTTTCAGTAATCAATTGTCCGTCTATACAACCAATTATGGGATGAACATATTCAGCTTTAGCAGTAAGTGCTATAGCATCAACAGTTATTGGCTTTATTCCAAATCGATTGATTGGTTCTGTTTTTTCGTGTTGCGACTTAATTAAAGTTTCACCCTTTTCAGCAACCTTCACTCCATCGATATAAGATGCCAGTGCTTTGAATTCATTTAGATTATTGATGATTACAAAGTCAGCTGGATCCCCAACACGTAACAATCCAACATCTAATTTATAATGTTCAACAGGATTGACGCAGGCTGCCCTAATTACATTAAAAACATCATAGCCCTTTGCCACTGCTCTAGCACACAAACTATTGATATGGCCTATTACCAAGCTATCGGGATGTTTATCATCAGAACAAAACATGATTCGCTCTGGATGTTCATCAACCAAGGAAATTAGTGCTTCAAAATTTTTTGCTGCACTGCCTTCACGAATGATGATTTTCATGCCTAGTGAAAGTTTCTCTTTGGCTTCTTTCAAAGTAAAACATTCATGGTCGGTTGAAATTCCCCTATTGATATATTGTACTAGTCCTTCGCCACTTAACCCCGGAGCATGTCCATCTACAGGTTTACCCAATTCATGGGCAGCTGCTATTTTCTTGAGGACCTCTTCATCACCTTGTATGGCACCAGGGAAATTCATCATTTCGCTGAGGTACTTGATTTCAGGCATTTCAAGCAATGTTTTCACTTGTGAAGCATTAACTTCATCACCTGCAGTTTCAAATATGGTTGCAGGAACACAGCTAGGTGCACCGAAATTGAATTTAAAAGGTACTTTTTTACCATCATCAATCATAAACTGAACTCCCTGCACTCCACACACATTGGCTATTTCATGAGGATCACTCACTGTAGCAACCGTTCCGTGTACCACAGCCAAACGTGCAAACTCGGAAGGTACCAGCATTGAGCTTTCGATGTGTACGTGCGCATCGACAAACCCCGGCAAAATATAGGGTAGCGAGGGATTGATGTTTAAACTATCAGTTGGCTGAATAGCAACAATTTTTCCAGCTTCAACTTTGATTTTGACAGGCTGGATGATCCTTTTTAAACAGTCAACTAAGTTTCCTTCAATAAAGAATGGGGCCATAAGGTTGAATTTACGAAGGAATTGAATGTCAACCATCGTGAAAAGATTACCGCTCATGGATAAAATCGATAATTTAACACGATTCCTTTTTGTCTGATTTGAAACACTACTATCTTGCAGCCATAAATAACACTTTATGAAAAAAATCAAAATTTTGTCGCTTTTTGCTGTTTCAATATTGATGGCAGCAGCCAGTTTCGCGCAGACTGCAGATGAGATCATCAGCAAGCATATTGAGGCAATTGGCGGTGCTGAAAATTGGAAGAAAATAAATACTGTAAAACAAGAAGCATCCATCAGCGTTCAGGGAATGGATATTCCTGTAGTGATTACGTTTGTTCACAACAAAGCATTCAAACAAGAATTTACCGTAATGGGAATGACTGGTTATTCTATCATCACTGCTGATGGCGGATGGAATTTCAGTCCAATGGCTGGCCAAACTAAGCCTGAACCAATTACAGCAGATGAATTAAAGTACGGCAAGGATCAGCTTGATCTTCAAGGCGAATTCATCGACTACAAAGCAAAAGGTCACAGTTTAGAAGTACTTCCAAAAGAAGATGTTGATGGAACTGAATGTCATGTAGTAAAAATCAATAGAAAAAGTGGTACTGAATCTGTTTTCTATTTTGATCCTAAAACCTATTACATCATTCGCACTAAGTCTAAAGTTGTAGCTAATGGTCAAGAAGTAGAATCAGTTGTTAACATGAGTAATTTCCAAAAATTACCAGAAGGAATTGTTATGCCATTCACCATGGAGAACAGTGCTGTACCAGCTCCAATCACTGTTACAAAAGTTGTTATCAATGGTCCAATCGATGAAGCAACTTTCAAAGTTTCACAATAATCTTATTTAGTTATACCAAAACCCGGTTGATACCGGGTTTTTTTTTCAATAAAATTGAGTAACCATGAGAAAAATTACAACTGCTTTTGCTTTGTTTTTGTCGGTACTTACTTTCAAAAGCAATGCACAATCAGACATTAATTCCAGCACATTTGGTGCCTTGGAAGCACGTGTTCTTGGTCCGGGTACCATGAGCGGTAGAATTTCCGCCATTGAAGGCGTAAATGCAGAAAACGGAAAAACAGTTTACGTAGGAACAGCAGGTGGTGGTGTTTGGAAAACAACCAATGCAGGCGCTTCCTTTAAGCCCATCTTCGACAAGTATTGTCAGAGTATTGGCGCAATTGCTATTGATCAGAAAAACCCTAAAGTAATATATGTTGGTACTGGCGAAAGCAACATGAGAAATTCTGTTTCTATTGGAGATGGATTTTATAAATCGACTGATGCTGGTAGCAACTGGCAAAAAATTGGAGGTTTAGATTCAACTGAACACATCGCTAAAATCGCCATCGATCCCAACAATTCAAATACCATCTATGTAGCTGCTCCTGGTGCATTGTGGAGCGATAGCAAACACAGAGGATTGTACAAGTCGACTGACGGAGGTAAAACCTTCGAAAAAATTCTATTTATCTCTGATAAGGCAGGTTGTGCTGATGTTTCATTAGACCCCTCTAATCCAAATACAGTTTATGCAACTACTTGGGAATTCAGAAGAACACCTTATTCCTTTTCTTCTGGTGGTCCGGGTAGCGGCATCTGGAAAAGCTTGGATGGCGGTAAGACTTGGAAAGAGTTAACAAACGGAATACCTGCAAAGCCAATAGGAAGAACCGCTTTGGCCATTGCCCCATCATCTCCAAATAACCTCATTGCAATCGTTGAGGCAAAAGAAACTGGTTTGTATATTTCAGCAGATGGCGGTGAAACTTGGAAACCACAGAGTGCATCTCTCAATGTAGTATCAAGACCATTTTATTTCAGCACTTTGGTTATCGATCCAAAAGATCCAAAACGCGTTTATCGTCCTGCTTACTCTTTTGCTTATTCAAGTGATGGTGGATATTCTTTTGCAGAAGCGAGTGGTGAAGGTGGATGGGTACATAGTGATCATCATGCTTTATGGATCAATCCTTCTAATACCAATCATTTGTATTTAGGTACTGATGGTGGTGTGTACACTAGTTTGGATAGAGGTGCTACCTGGACTTTCATTCAAGGATTGCCAGTTGGACAATTCTATCATGTTGATCATGATATGGGTTCACCTTATCGTTTGTTTGGTGGCTTGCAGGACAATGGCAGCTGGGTGGCTCCGTCATCTGGTCCTGGTGGTGTAAGCAATGGTGATTGGAAACCAATTTATGGTGGAGATGGTTTCTGGGTAACACCAGATCCAACCGATCCAAATATTGCTTACGCAGAATCGCAGGGTGGTGATGTAAACCGTATAGATTTAAAAACTGTAAAATCTGTTGGTGTTCGTCCATTGCAAACCGATAAAGAAGAAAAATTAAGATGGAACTGGAATACCGCAATAGTTACTGGCAAAGCCAATCCAAAGAACCTCTATACTGGTGCTCAATACCTTTATCGTTCACAAGATCAAGGAAGAAACTGGACAAGAATTTCACCTGATCTAACAACCAATGATAAAAAGAAACAAGAACAAGAAAACAGTGGTGGTTTGAGTGCTGATAATACTTCAGCTGAAAACCATACCACGATCTTTACCATTGCAGAATCACCTTTAGATGCGGATAAAGTTTGGGTAGGTACAGATGATGGAAATCTTCAGGTTACAACTGATGGAGGAAAAACATGGACCAATACATCTATGAATATTGCTACAACTGGAATACCTGCACAAACATGGGTGAGCAGCATTGAGCCTTCTCATTTTAATAAAGATCTAGTCTACGCAACATTCGATAACCACATGTATGGTGATCACAAAACCTACGCTGCAAAATCTGAAGATGGTGGAAAGACATGGAAGGCATTCAGCAGCAAAGAGTTCAGCGGATTTGCACACAAGATCATAGAAGATCCAGTGAACAAGAATTTATTGTTCTTGGGAACTGAAATGGGATTATTCGCTTCTGTAAATGGCGGACAAGATTGGTTCAGAATGAAGAACAATGTTCCTTGGTATGCGTTGGTAAGAGATTTAAAAATTCATCCAAAGACAAATGACTTGATTATTGCTACCCATGGTAGAGGTATCATGATTGTTGATGATATTTCAAGTATGCGTGAACTCAGCAAGGATGTTACAGATAAAAATGTACACTTGTTTGAAACTGGAGACATTACCCTATCTACTGGTGATTTTGGAAGCGGTGGTTTCCCAAGCACAGGTGGATGGGTTTCTGGCAATGCTCCTTCACTAAAGCCATTCCAGTATTTCCTAAAAGAAAAAATCAATACCGGAACAGTGAAACTTGAGGTATATGATAAAACTGGTAAGTTGGTTCAAAGTATTCCAGCAAGCAACAGAAAAGGAATCAATCGTGTTACTTGGTCGCAACGCATGATGCCTCCTAAAACGGCATCTGGTGCAACTAAGCCTGATAATGGCGGAGCAGTAGCACCTCAGGTTTTACCAGGTGAATACACTGTAAAACTTATTGCTGGAAAAGATGTACTAACCCAATCTTTCAGAATGGTACACGATCCTAAATCTTCCTTCACCTTGTCTGAAAGAAATGCACAGTTTGTGGCTGCAATGGAATTGTACAACCTGCATTTGAAATTAGCTTCAATTGTTGCAAGCATCAGTGATAAACAAAAAACCTACAAAGACAATATTGCAAAGCTCAAAAACAAGAAGTCGATTAAACTAGGTAATGACTACATCACTGCACTTGAAACCTTGAGAGCAGAATTAATACCCACAAAACAAACTTCGATCTTTGCAGATGAATCGAGGTTAAGAGAAGACATCACTCAAGTTTACTTAGCGATTTGTTTCAATGAAGCTGGTCCGAGTAACCTTCAGTTGGAAAGTATAAAAAACTTGACAAAAAGAGTAAATGATGCAGAAAAGAAAGCATCAGAAATCAATACGCAGTATGAAGAAAAAGTAAAAGCTGCACTTACAAAAGAAAAGCTCTGATAGAGTAGTTAATAAAAAAAGGGCCGCTCATCGCGGCCCTTTTTTTATTAATCTTCTTCTCGTATTATTCGTTTTAGTTTTAGGCTCTTTATTGGAGCAACTACTAATGGGAACTTTTCTACGGTCACGTTACTTGCATCCAGTCCAAAACCTTTTTCTTCAGACAACGAAACTTCTTTCAACCAGAAATAGAGTTTCATTACAAGACGCTCAAAGAAAGGAAGTTCGTTATCCTGACTTAGGAATTTCTCCATAACGATGAACTCAAAATCACCAGCAATATTATTACGTGCCAAACTCTCGTAGCGAGAAGTAATGTTTACCTCTTTGTTGGCAACCATGTCTTCAACCACCTTTCTGAACATAACATTAATCTTAGGCTGCTGTCTAAATCCTAGCCTGAACTCTACCCTGATTACCTCATTAGGAATTATGGTTTGCACTTCATATTCACAAGTATATGGATCATCAAGTGTATCCACATGTACAAACCAATAAATATCAGCACGCTTCGGCTTCTTGTTGAGGATAGAGTGAATAATTTTATATTCTATCTCCTTGAAATTATTAGCACTACTCAAGTATACCAAGTGCGTAGCATACTTGTTAATTGTTTGATCATTACTCAATTCTTGAAGTACAGGCAAGTAGTTGTCTAATCGGGCAAATTCAACGTACCTGTTTTTAATTTTTCTTGATTTAAACCAAACATACATCACTAATAAGAGGACACCTCCAACAATTAAGGTTACATAACCACCGTGTGGAAATTTATCTAGATTGGCAATCAAAAAACTAAATTCAATACTGAAATAAACAACCAAATAAAGATAGATCCAAAAAGATTTTACTCTGTGTAGGACTAGATAATTTGCAAACAGAATCGAGGTTGCAATCATACACAAAGTAATAGCAAGACCATAGGCGGCCTCCATATTTCCAGAGTTACGGAAAAACAACACAATACCACAACATCCTACAAAAAGCAATAGATTAATCGCTGGAATAAATAGCTGACCTCTTTCTTCGGTAGGATATACAATTTTAAATTTAGGCCAGAGGTTAAGTCGCATTGCCTCACTGATCAACGTAAATGAACCACTAATTAAAGCCTGGCTTGCAATAATTGCAGCGGCAGTTGCAATAATGATTCCAAATATCAGAAAACCATCAGGCATGATTGCGAAAAATGGATTTCTTAAAAGTTCAGCTTTGGGAAACTGTTCTAAGAAATCTGGATTTTTTAAGAGTTGTGCATTGGCGAACAACCTACCTTCTTGTCCCAATAAGTAAGCCCCTTGTCCCAAGTAATTAAGAATAAGACAAACCTTCACCATTATCCAAGATGCACGAATATTATTCTTGCCACAATGTCCCATATCCGAGTAGAGTGCTTCTGCTCCTGTTGTACATAAAAATATAGCACCCAAAATCCAGAAACCTTTGGGGTACATGGTAAGCAATTTGATACCATAAACAGGATTAAATGCTTTAATTACACTCAAATCACTAACCATATTATAGATACCAAGTACTGCAAGCATAGAAAACCATACCATCATGATGGGACCAAACATTTTACCAATTGATGCAGTACCAAACTGTTGCATGAAAAACAAAACAGATAAGATACATAGTACGATTGTTACTATTTGGGTTTCAGTAATTGCAGCAAATTGAGGCAACTGTGCCAAACCTTCTACTGCAGAAGTAACTGAAATGGGTGGTGTAATCATTCCATCAGCAAGAAGGGCTGCGCCACCAATCATAGCGGGCGCTATTAACCATTTTCTTCTTCTTTTTACCTGTGTATACAAAGAAAATATTCCTCCCTCTCCACGATTGTCTGCTCTAAGGGTGAGGATTACATATTTTACAGTCGTCTGCAAGGTTAAAGTCCATATGATACAAGATATCCCTCCAAGAATCAATTCTTCAGAAATTACCCGACCATTAATGATTGCACTGAAAACGTAGAGAGGGGATGTACCGATATCGCCGTAAATAATCCCCAAAGCGATCAGCAATCCTGCTGCGGTGACCTTGTTAAGATGTTTACCCACTTTTCTTTTATTTGAATTGCCCAAAGGCGAAACAAAGGTATAGGGAATTTAAGTTTGTTTTAAAAAATAGTTTCACATACTTAAAGTAATTTTAAGTTGAAAGATATTCCACATGAAACAATTACTTGTTGTCTTTTTATTTTGC
>JBEBDP010000046.1:0-4372 GCA_041156925.1 Bacteroidota bacterium
CGATGGATTGATTCACCCTATTTTTGAAATGGAAGCAGGATCACATTTTGATGAACTCTATGAGTTCGATAACCTATAATTAAGCATAGTGATTATCAATCTCTGCACATAAAGCAGAGAATATATCATCCACGGAACCCAGGCCGTTTACTGTTGTGACCTTCCCAAATTGGTCGTAATAGGAAGCAACAGCCAGGGTTTCGTTTTTATATACACCTATTCTTCTTTTTTGAATCTCTGGATCCGCATCATCTGTTCTGCCGGAAGTCTTTGCTCTGTTGATCATTCTCGCCACTAATTCTTCTTCTGGAACCTCCAAAGCCAACATCAAATTGATGTTTTCTTCGTGCTGACGCAACAAAGCATCTAAAGCTTCTGCCTGCGCTTTTGTCCTTGGAAATCCATCAAACAGAAAACCATACACGCCAGGATTATTTGTAATGACATTGTCCACCATCCCAATCACCACCTCATCAGGAACAAGCTTACCCTCATCCATGAATCCTTTCGCTTTTAAACCCAATTCGGTCTTGTTGGCTATCTCAGAACGCAAAAGATCACCAGTTGAAATATGTTTAAAACCATATTGTGCAATGAGTTTCTCCGACTGAGTACCTTTTCCACTACCAGGGGGACCAAAAAGAATGAGGTTGAACATCTTGTTCTGTTTAAGCGTTTAGAAGTTAGTTTGATGAGGAAAAATCAAGGCTTTCCTTAACATTTATGTGTGACAAATATAATTAGATTTATGATGTATTGGAAATTGCTTAATCGACTGAATTTTATCCAATAAAATACAGTTTAAGTGAATAAAACACAAGTGAAAGACCAATGAATCGCGGATATTTAAAATATGTTTTATGATAATGAGAATGCTCTTATTTACCACAATTGCTGCATTGCAGTTTAGCTGCAGCAACGCACAGATTAAAAACAAAAAAAACGTAAAGACCATGTCAGAAGCTCAAAACAATCCATCCTTCTCTAGAAATAGCCAAGAAAAAGTAGATATGAAAGAAGAAGAATGGAAAAAAGTCCTTACCCCTGAGCAATACTATATTGCCCGTCAGAAAGGAACAGAGAGGCCTTGGACCAGCAAATTTGAAAAATTTGATGAAAAGGGTACTTACTATTGTGCCGCTTGTGGGAATACTCTTTTCCAAAGCAATACAAAATTTGAAAGCGGTTGTGGATGGCCAAGCTTCTTTGAACCGGTCAATAAAAAAAGTTTGCTTTACCGACCTGATAATACCCTTGGCATGCAAAGAACAGAAGTACAATGTGGAAGATGCAAAGCTCACCTCGGTCACGTATTCGAAGATGGTCCGCCCCCAACTGGATTACGCTATTGCATCAATGGTGTTATACTAGGGTTTGAGAAAAAAGGTTAATTATCCTAAATACTTCAAATAAAAAAGGCGTTCAGTAGTAATCTGAACGCCTTTTTCTATAAAACTGTATAATTATTTAGCAACTACTTTATCCATTTCAACAAGAACAGTCACCTCAACATCCTTACCTACAACCAAACTACCAGTCTCCAAAGCTCTATCCCACTTCAAACCAAATGCAATACGATCGATAGTAGTCTTTGCTTTGAAACCAGCCTTAGCGCCACCATTTTGGGTATTGATTTGTCCACCATAAGTAACATCAAAAGTTACTGTCTTGGTTACATCACGAATAGTCAAATCGCCTGTAAGCGCATATTTATTACCACCTAATGGCTTCATCGACTTACTTGCAAACTTCATCTGAGGAAACTTCTCAGCATTAAAAAAATCATCACTCTTCAAGTGTCCATCTCTTCTTTCACTATCTGTATTTACTGAATTCACATCAACAGAAAAATTCACCACCGCGTCAGATAAGTCTGCCTTAGAAGCTACCAAGCTACCATCAAACATTTTGAATGCACCTTCAACTTCTGAAACCACCATATGGGTTACGGTGAACTTTACATTAGAATGTCCTTTGTCAACCTTCCAGGTTGTTTGCGCGAATGCTCCTGTTACTGCAAAAGCCAGGAAAGCAACAATACTCAATACTTGTTTTTTCATGATTTTAAATTTGATGTTTAAACACTAAATTAGGACGTTTATTTTATTTGTCCAAATCTTGTAAAAGGTTAGACAGTTTTTATCATCAAATTGTTTGGATAAAAAAGAGATTTTTTCCCAAAAGTTTAAATCCATAAATTTCAGAAAATTCAATTTTTACACATGATAAAAAGGTCGCTCTCCTTACTTACGCTGTTTTTATGCATAACAGCCCTTGCAGTCGCTCAGAAAGTTTCTTTAGATCAATTCAAATCCTGGAAACCTAGGAATATTGGTCCCGCTGGCATGAGTGGTCGTATTACCACCATCGATGCAGTGGTAGCCGACCCCAACCAAATCTGGTTAGGTGCCGCCTCAGGTGGTGTTTGGAAAACACTCAACGCCGGAGGTAGTTGGGAATCTGTGTTCGATGAACAACCTACTTTGAACATTGGCTCTATCGCCATCCAGCAATCCAACCCCTCTACGGTGTGGGTAGGGACTGGCGAAGGCAACCCTAGAAACTCCATCAACATTGGTGAAGGTATCTATAAAACCATCGATGGCGGTAAAAATTGGAGGAGAATGGGTCTTGAGAAAACAAGGAATATTCACCGCATCATTGTAGATCCAACCAATCCAAACACGGTTTATGCAGGTGCAATTGGCAATCCTTATGCGGAGCATCCAGAAAGAGGGGTATTTAAAACAACTGATGGCGGAGAGACCTGGAACAAGATACTTTATACCAACGATACATCGGGAGTAGCTGATATGATCATGGACCCCTCTAACCCTAATAAGTTATTTGTGGCCATGTGGCAGCACAGAAGAACTCCTTGGAGCCTAAGCAGTGGCGGTTCGGGTAGTGGCTTGTACATGACATTCGATGGTGGTAAGACCTGGAAGAAATTAGGAGCTAAAGAAGGTTTGCCCGAAGGTAATTTTGGTAGAATAGGTTTAGCCATTTCAAGAAGCAATCCAAACAGGGTTTATGCTTTGGTGGAGGCGACCAAAAACGGCTTGTATAAAAGTGATGACGGTGGTTTGAGCTGGACTTTGATGAACAGCAATCCTGAGTTCGTTTCTACCCGTCCTTTCTATTTCCAGGAAATCGTTTGTGATCCCGAAAATGAAAACAGACTCTGGTTGATTTATCAAATGATTGGAAAGAGTGAAGACGCAGGTAAGAATTTTGAAGTGGTGATTCCTTATAATGGTATCCACCCAGATCACCATGCCTTCTGGATCCATCCTACCAATCCTAATTTCATCATTGATGGAAACGATGGAGGTATTGGTATTACGCGTGACAAAGGAAAGACTTGGATTTTTGATGAAAAACTTCCGGTAGGTCAGTTTTACCACATCAATGTCGACAATGAAATGCCTTACAATGTAATGGGTGGTATGCAGGACAATGGCAGCTGGAGAGGTCCGGCTTACACTTGGATGAGTGCCGGTATTAAAAATTACTATTGGGACAACCTTTGGGGTGGTGATGGATTTGATGTGATGCCTGATAAAGACGATGCCTCTTGGGTTTATGCAATGAGTCAGGGTGGATCTGTTGGTCGTTATAACGTTAAAACCGGTGAAAGCTGGTACATCAAACCAACTCCTCCAGATTTGAAAACACAATTGCGTTTTAACTGGAACGCAGGAATTGCGCAGGACCCCCATAGCAATTCAACCATCTATTTTGGAAGTCAGTTCTTGCACAAATCAACAAATAAAGGTGCTTCGTGGGAAATCATTTCACCAGATTTGACGACCAACGACAGTGCAAAAATCGACCAGACCAACAATGGTGGTATTTCTATTGATATTACTGGTGCTGAAAACTATTGCACCATCATCGCTATTGCCCCTTCGGCAGTCGATAAGAATGTGATTTGGATTGGAACGGATGATGGTAATGTGCAAATGACGAGAGATGGTGGTAAAACCTGGACCAACTTCCGAGGTAAGATACCCGGACTACCAGTTGGTGCATGGATTCCACAAGTGCAAGCATCTAGGTTCAATGCAGGTGAAGCTTTTGTTGTAGCCAATGATTACAGAAGAGGTGATTTCAAACCATATATTTTCAGAACAAGTGATTATGGTAAAACCTGGACAAGAGTATTGGATGAAAAGAAGGCCGTAGGTTACGCTTTGTGTGTATTACAAGACCCGACTGAACCAAACTTGATTTTTGCAGGAACAGAACATGGCCTTTGGGTTAGCTTGGACAATGGTGCAAGTTTCCAACAATGGAAAAACGGCTACCCAAGTGTTTCAACTTATGATCTTGCTATTCAAGAAAGAGAAGCTGATTTGGCCATTGCTAC
>JBEBDP010000047.1:0-5439 GCA_041156925.1 Bacteroidota bacterium
GTTACCAAATCTTGCAAAACTTCACGTTGAGCAGATATGGGGTGCTGCATCCAGGCATCTATTCTCCAGGAGCGCAACCTTGCTAGGGTTGATATGGCAGGGCTTAGCAATTTCATGTTGATGCTGGGTGTCAGCGGTCGCCGTAAAGTGACTCCTGACGGGCCTCTTCGTGAAGATAATCTTTTCTTTTGAGTTCAAAATTCCTTCCGAGGTAAAGATTACGGACTTGTTCATCTTCCGCAAGTTCTTCAGCAGATCCATGCTTGAAAATCTTGCCCTCTATCAGTAAATAAGCCCTATCGCAAATGGAAAGTGTTTCATTTACGTTATGGTCGGTGATGAGTATTCCTATGTTTTTGAATTTTAGCCTTGCAACAACAGTTTGTATATCTTCAACCGCAATAGGATCAACCCCAGCGAATGGTTCATCCAATAAAATGAACTTGGGATCGACTGCTAAAGCACGTGCGATTTCCGTCCTGCGTCTTTCTCCACCACTCAATGAATCTCCATTGTTTTTTCTCACATGTGTAAGTCGGAACTCATTGAGTAACTCCTCTAGCTTATGTTTCTGTTCTTGCTTGGTTAGTTTAGTCATTTCAAGCACAGCTGCTATATTATCTTCAACAGAAAGCTTTCTGAATACTGAGGCTTCTTGTGGCAAATAACCAATACCCATTTGTGCACGTTTGTACATAGGTAATTTGGTAATATTTAAATCATTGAGAAACACCTCGCCTTCATCCGGTTTGATGAGACCAACCACCATATAAAACGAGGTTGTTTTACCTGCACCGTTTGGTCCCAATAGACCTACAATCTCTCCTTGTTTAACTTCAACTGATACCTGGTTCACAACAGTTCTGTTTCTGTAGCGCTTGATCAGGTTTTTGGTATGGATGGTAAGGTTCATGATTATTGGCAAATGTATAAATTTTCATCAGCATATATGCTTACTTTTGCGCTCAGAACAGATACCATTCGTTAAAATGAAAGTAATTGATCATATCAGGCAGGCCAAGGATGTATTGGTCTCTTTCGAAGTACTTCCTCCCTTAAAAGGAAAGAACATCGCTTCATTGTACAATCACCTTGATCCATTGATGGAATTTAAACCATCGTTTATCAATGTTACTTACCACAGAAGTGAGCATATTTTCAAAAAGAAAAATGATGGCACTTTTGAAAAAGTGGAAGTAAGAAAACGTCCTGGTACAGTAGGTATTTGTGCGGCCATCATGAACCATTATCAGATCGATGCTGTTCCGCATCTTATTTGTGGTGGATTTACACAACGCGAGACAGAAGATGCGTTGATTGATTTGAATTTTTTGGGAATCGATAATGTGCTTGTGTTGCGTGGTGATGCAACAAAAAATGAAGCTTCTTTTGAACCAGAACCAGGTGGAAATAAATACGCGATTGATTTGTTGAAGCAAGTAGATCGACTCAACAATGGTATTTATCTGGAAGAAGATATTCGTGAAGGATACCGTACGAATTTTTGTTTGGGTGTTGCAGGTTATCCAGAAAAACATTTTGAAGCACCTAATCTCGAAACTGATCTTCGCTATCTAAAAGCCAAGGTAGATGCTGGTGCGGAGTACATCATGACCCAAATGTTTTTTGATAACCAGAAGTATTTTGAATTCGTAGAAAAATGTAGAGCTGCTGGCATCAATGTTCCTATCATTCCAGGATTAAAGCCGCTGACAAACAAGAAGCAACTCACCATTATCCCTCGTATCTTCCATGTTGATTTGCCAACTGAATTGATTGATGCTATGAGCAAAACCAAAACGGATGAAGATGCTGAGAAAGTGGGAGAAGAATGGCTGATACACCAATCTAAAGAACTTAAGAAAGCTGGTGTTCCAGTATTGCACTACTATACCTTAGGCAAGCCTAAAGTAATTTATAACGCGGTTAAAGAAGTGTTTTAATGAAGCGCTGATAGCGCTTTGTTCAATACTGTCTGGTTGATTGAGACTGGATATTTTTTCTTCAATTCCTGAATCCATTTTTCTTCCAGCATTTGTTGGTAATCGTTGATCACCTGAACCCTGGCTTCTTCGAATGTCATGGTGGAAGGATCTTGATTTACTTTGAGTACATAGCTGAAAGAAAAAGTGCCATCAGCATCGTTGGATATGATTTCTGATATGAATCCGGCTTTGGCGTTGCCGCTACCTACTCCCAAAAGTGCATTGGCTTCTTGTCTTGTGCTATCAATAAATGCCACCTCGCTGTAGAGTTTTCGAATGGTTTCAATTGACTTATTGTTTTGTAGGTCGGATTGTATGACTGATGCAATATCTTTGTTTTGCGTGGTGATGGTAAATGCAATTACAGATTGTTTCCATTGGTATTGCTGCTTTCTAGCGGCATAGAAATTTTTGAGTGCATTCAAATCGCTAGAAGCTTTACTCCAAATAGTTTTATCCATGATTTCAAAAAGCAGGTTGCCGTCTTTGAATTCATTGATTTGGGCGGCGTAAGCGGGACTAAAATCTATTAGTCGGTTGGCTATATATTCCTCTTTGTTTTTTTCATCTGCCTTCAGACCGTTTTTTCCTATTGACTTTTCAATGAATGCCTGTTTAGCTAACTCAATACGGTTGTCTTGTAAAACAAGTTCTTTGGTCTCAGCTGTAAGTTGATTAAGGTTAACGTTGAATGTGTCTTGTGCTATCCTTTTGAGAATATGAAAACCAAATGCTGTTCTGAAAACAGGCGACAACTGGCCGTCTTGTTTCAACGCTCTGATTTGTTGTTCAAAAACAGGATCAAAGTCGCCAGTCTCCATGCCTACTAAAATTCCATCATTGGTATTCGAACTTCTGTCTTCTGAATACAAAGCGACTAAAGAATCAAAGCTTGCTCCTTTTAATGCTTCTTTATAAATGCTGTTAGCCAACAATTCTCTTTCGTTAATAGTTGTTTGATTGGCGTTATCAGGGATGGTAATTAATATTTGTGCAATGGAGAGCGGTCCTTCAACTTTCTTCGAGGAAAGTCTTTTGAACAAATGCATACCGGCGTCACTAGTGATTGGTTTTGAGATTTCACCATCTTTCAATGTATAGACAACCTGTTCAAAGCTATAGGGCAATGTAAATGCTTTGATGAAACCAAGATAACCTTTGTTGTTTTTTACTTCAGGGTCACTAGAATAGAGAGTTGCTAATTCTTCAAATGGTTCACCATTGTTTAAGCGCAGTTGGATTTCATTTATTTTTCTTGCTGCTAGTTCTTTTTCTTCTTTATTGATACTGGCTGATTCATTTTCAATGTAAGGTTGTTTAAAGGAAATGAAAATATGACTCAATTCAATTTCCTCTTGACGGTGCAACACAGCTTCCTCTACTAATTTGTCTAAAGTAGTTGGGTCTAATAAATGTATCGGTTTTATCTGTTCTTCGAAAGCGCGACGATCAGCTATTTGATTGGGTAAGTTATCCATCCTCAAATCATAGGCTGCCTTTACTTTTAGTCTATAATTGATGTAGAGGTTGAGATAATTGTTGAAAGCCGACTTACTATTTATGGAATCAGGATTATTTTTTTGAAACGAAGTGGAGTATTCGGCTAATGTTACAGGATGTTTACCATAAGTAAACAGCACTTGTGCTGAGCTGTATTGAAGATAAAAGCACAATAATGTTAGGAGAATTGTTTTTTTCATCATCACTTTTTACCGCTTCTTCTAGTGAATTCCATGTAATCGTCTAGTTGGAGAAAGCTTAGTTTTTTAGCTGCAATATTTTTGTCTTTGTCGAGTAAGTACAACATTGGTGTTTGGTAGACATCATACAGTTGACGGTAACCAGGCTGACCTGCTGCAACTAATTTTTCTCTCATTTCTTCCGTTTGGTAGATGTGCACCCAATCTTTCAATTTATGTTCGCGTATAAATTTTAACCAATTCTCTTTACCGCCATCGGTCATGATACCGACTAATTTCACGCCTTGTTTTTTCCATTTGTTTTGGAAGATGGAATCAACTTTGGGTACTTCTTCCTGACAATGACCGCAGGTTGGATCCCAAAAACAAAGTACCGTAAAAGGTCCTTGTTGCGCATACAATGAAAACTTGTTGCCCAGTGTATCAATCATGGGTAGATCTGCTGCTCTTTTACCAATTACATTGGCCATCATGGAGTAACCACGATCGAAAACATATTTTTTATATGCTTCACTCATCCAAGAATCAGCTGCACCAGTCAGGTAGTATTTTTCAAACAGATGCACAAAGACTGCGTCTTGTCCCATGTACTGTGGATTCACATATTTATCCGTTAAACTAGAAAGAAAATACTTGAACATCTCTTCATTGGGTTTCGATGCTTTCAAGATCTGATCCGCATACACAATAAGAGAGTCACTCATCTGAGGGAGAATATTGTTGAAATACCTGTCGAATCTGGGTTGTAATACTGGGGTTCTCATCAGTCTTTCATCTGTAAAGCTGATGCCATCCCAATAATGTGATTTATAATATTGGTAAGCGTAAGTGCTATCGTATTTACCTCCTGGGTGTTTTGCAGCAGGGGGCACTTCTGGATCTTTCAATAAATTGAAGATGGCAGACAAGAGGTGCGTTGGATGTTCTTTTTGAAAGTCATTACGGTAAGCCAGCACCTCTTGGTTCAGACTTCTGATCTTGGAGTTGATAGAATCATTGGCTGCAGGAGTTTTTGCCTGAGCACCAGCAGCTCTAAATTGACCAATTTGTTTGCCAATTTCCATCGACTTCTTTTGATAAGCACTGAAGAGTACATTATCATTTGAGCCTTCAAATTGAAGTTGGAGTATAGGGTTAGAGGTATCTGTTTGTATTCGGAATTTTTGTTGTTGATCGATGATGCATTCTACCCAGTTGTTTTTTTCTGGATAAATGACCATGTACACGCCACCTTGTAATTTTTTTGGTCCGGCAAATACAGCATCTCCATTTTCATTGATTTTTGCGGAATCAAGCAAATATTGCTTGTTACCAAAATGATAACCGAGGTACAAATGTCCCTTGGTAAAGGGTTTGACATTGGCTGTAATCTCGTATGCGTTTTGTGCTTGGCTTTGAAGTGCAGCAAAAATGAACAGTAAACATCCGGCCAGTATCCGCATCATTGGGGGTTTGGGCAAAATTATTCAATAACTTTATAACTTAAAGTGAAATATGAGAAAGAAGCGGAATGTGGTTTTAGAAGGTTTGCAGGTGTTGTCGTATGCAGCAGGAGGTAAATCTATTGCCAAAGTTGATGGAAAAGTTATATTTATTGAAGGAGCTGTTCCTGGAGATACGGTTGATGTGCGTTTATCCAAAAACAAAAAGGACTGGGCGGAAGGTAAAGCCATTCGCATAAAAGAGCTTTCAAAAGAAAGAGTGACCCCCTTTTGCAGTCACTTTGGTGTTTGTGGAGGCTGCAAATGGCAAAT
>JBEBDP010000048.1:0-2589 GCA_041156925.1 Bacteroidota bacterium
TTGGGATCTTTAGAATATGCAGGAAAAGGGTCAGCCTCAACTTGATTTGAACTATCCAAAGCCATGGTCATCATTTTTGGCCAATGCGGTTCTAGTCCATCTGCATAATCCGGTAGAGTAGGCACCCATCTTGCATCATCATCAGTCTTTACTTCAAAGCGTTCAAAACCACGTGTTTCTTTGTAATTATCTTTTCCAAGTCGCTTACCAATAACATCAGCAACCTGCTGACCAAAAGCGATGGATTGCTTGACAACATCTTCATTTAATCCTCTTGCATATACTGCAATCATGGAGTCTTGGTACTTGGTAATTTCAGGAGCAGAGAAGGTCACTTTTTTTGCAGTTTCACAAAACGACTGTATTGCTACAATAGAAAAATCATATTGCTTTCCTTCTTCTGGAACAGGCATTGATTCAAAACCTTTAAGTTTTGCAGAAATAGACTTGCTATCTTTTTGTTGAAAACGAATGGCCTCATAGAGGGCTAAGGATGTATTGGCATAGATGCGGGTTGCAACTGGAGGCGAGAATATATCTACAACAATAATATCTGTAAGTTTTTTTACCAGTTGGTGAGGTAAAGCATCATTTTGTTTGGTTGAGTTTTGTTTTGGGTTGTTGCATGCAACCAAAACAATGAAAAGGGAAACAATGGAAAGGGTTTTTTGAAAAGGATTCATTTGGTTGTGTTTTAAGGGGTATCGATTGTGCGGGTTAATTTTCCTTGTTGGGTATAGAGTTCAATTTTTATTACGCCAGTAGGTATACAATAATTTCTGGTTGTTTGTGATAGAAAAGAAGAACCATAAGTTAGTTCAGCTTTTTGTTTTTTATTGCCACTGAAATAGAGCATGGCCATTGTTTCATTAGCGATGAGTTGAATAGCTTTTTTGGGCTCTCCATTCATTTTGAAAAAGCGAAGTGCTTTTCTGTTTTCGGTTGATACCAAATAATTTGTTCCAGATACATTAACCGCGGCTAGTGCTCTTGCATCACCTGGGACAAGAAAACCCGATTCTTCAAAGCCAATTGATTTGAATTTTTTATTTCCACCATTCAATAATACAAGACCGTTGAATGCATCTGCTCTACCCTGACTGGTTTCCATACCAAAATCATTACCAGTGAGTACAAGATCAGTCAACTTATCTCCATTAACATCCATGGCTTGCATACCGTATAAAGGGGCGAATTGTGCCTGCATAGGCAACTCGTGCATCTTGAATTGTTGATTGCCTAAATTTTCAATCCATACACTCTTCATATAATTAGCCGTTAGCACATTTACATCTTTCATTTCCTCTGGTGTAAATACATCTTTTACAGTTGCCTTTCCGTAATCGCCGTAGAATTCAAACTTCCTCCGGATTAAAATTAACTGCTTTTGCATGTCGTCTTTAGAATGGAAAAAATACTCTTGACGTTTTCCAGTAGAGTCAGGAAAATAACAGGATATGAAGGCATCATAGGAACCATTCTTATCAAAGTCTTTTGAATATATGCGAAGCGGTTCGCCAGATGAACATTTAAAATATTGGTTGAGACCGAAATTACCAGCAACATAGTCCATATCACCATCTTGATCAACATCTACAGCAAGTAAGCTATTCCACCAACCACTTGCATCACTGATTTCTTTAGAAGCATCTATTCTCTCAAATGATGAACCAGTATTTTTATAAAACAACAAAGGACTCCATTCACTTGCAATCAGTAAATCTGGTTTATTGTCGTTGTTGAAGTCTGTCCACAAGAAATCACTCACCATCCCCACATTTTGCAATGCAGATGACCATTGTTTTGTTACATCAGTAAATGAAAGCTTTCCTGGTTTTGAATCATTTCTTAATAGCAATGATTGTCCGGGTTTAGGATATGCTTTAACATCAACTCTTCCTCCCACAAACAAATCAAGATCACCATCACCATCAAAATCAGCCGCTTTGGTATTTTGCCCTGATGCTGTCATTACTGGCAAAGCTGATGACACAACAACAAAATTTCCTTTGCCATCATTTTCACATAAAACATCTTGATACAAATTTGAACCCGGATCATGTTGGTAACTTCCTCTGGTAATATATAAATCATTATCGCCATCACCATCTGCATCAAAAAGGAGCAGACCCATATCTTCCTCTTTTTTCAATTCAGAGGTTTTGATTGGCAATATTTTCTTAGTGAATTTTCCGTTGGGTTGTTGCATCAAAACAACGGGACCTTGAAACCTACTTGAACTGGCCAATGCAATATCATCTAACCCATCTCCATTTACATCGCCTACAGCGATTGCTGGTCCGTATTGTGAAAATTTATGCGGTAATGTTTTCTGCAAGTTGAAATCGATGAAGTCATTTTCTTCATGGACATAGTCGATACCAATTGATGCTGGATCAACTTCTTCAAATAATGTTGGCTTTGACATATTTGAAGGAACTGTCTTTTCATTTGCATTTTTATAATCGATAGCAATAACCTGATTGGCATTTTGTTTGCTAAGCGTTTGCTTTTTGCCATCGCTCCAAACCACTACAACAGAATCAATCGACTGACTAGCTCCCAATCCGAAATGCAAGTAGTTTTCAG
>JBEBDP010000049.1:0-8414 GCA_041156925.1 Bacteroidota bacterium
ATATACAGCGAAAAGAGCAGTAGCAACGAAACAGGTAGTCCCACCAACACCCAGGCCGAAAAGGATATTTCATGATTCAATTGCTTACTGATATAAGAAACGTAAGCAACATTTGGTGGTGTACCAATAATTGTTGCTATACCTCCAAAATTGGAAGCATATGCAATAGCCAACATCATGCAGACCGCAAAATGCCTGAGCTTAGGATTATTTTCATTCTTGGTAACAACAACGGATATCACAGATGCTGCTATTGGAAGCATCATCATTGTTGTAGCGGTATTGCTTAACCACATACTGATAAACCCTGTAGCCAATATAAACCCAAGTATGATCCTGTTCCCATTTGTTCCTGTATACTGAACAATAGATAAGGCAATTCGCTTGTGTAAATTCCATTTTTCAATTCCCAATCCAATCAAGAAGCCTCCCATAAATAGAAACACAACTTCATTGGCATAAGGAGCAGCTGCTTCACTTATTTTAGCAATTCCCATCAAGGGAAATAAAACCAAAGGAATCAACGCGACTGCAGGCATAGGCAAGGCCTCTGCAATCCACCATGTAATCATCAGTAGAGCAACAGCCATTACATTGTTGGCCTGTGCATCTAAACCAAAAGGATTAAAAAGAAGAGTGAGTACAAACAACAACGGTCCGCTTAATAAAGCCAGCAAAGGCTTCCATCTTGAATCTGCTGCATTTTCCAAGGGAACAATTTGGGTGAAGATAAATCATTTGTGTATTTTGCTACACTCAAAGAACAAATTTGCTCAAGGAAATTGTCATATCGATTCAGTCCTATATTGATGCCCATCATTTTATACGAAAGCATAAATTATGGAAGTGGATTATTATACCTGGTATCGTTTATGCCATTCTTTTTGCCATAAGCATGTACTTCTTTTCCAAATCAGCCAACGCAGCTATTGAGTGGCTTACTATTGAAACAGGCTTGAGAGGATGGTTAAATAAATTAGAGAGCAGTTGGATTGGTTTTCTTTTTACGGTTGGAGGAATCATGCTTTGGCTACTGTTGATGCTTTTGTATTTTTCATTGTTCAAATACATATGGCTAATCATTGGCTCACCTGTCTTTTCCTACTTGAGTGAAAAAACAGCCTCCATCATAGAGAACAAGTCATTCGATTTCAAAATGAAACAATACCTCTCAGATGTTGCTAGAGGAATGAGAATTGCTGTAAGAAATACCATTTGGCAGTCGGTATATGTTTTTTCAATTATCTTTTTATCACTCATCCCTTTCATTGGTTGGATTGCTCCCTTCATAGCTATTTTGATTGAGTGCTATTATTATGGATTTTCAATGCTTGACTATTCCTGTGAACGCAACAAAATGAAGATGGAGGAAAGCATTGATTTTATTGGTAGACACAAAGGATTAGCTATTGGCAATGGTATAATTTTCTATCTCATGCATAGCATAATCATAGTAGGTTGGGTGTTGGCACCTGCTTATGCAGTGATAGCAGCCACCATCAGTATGCAAGAAATCAAAGACAACAAGGCATTTCAATAAAATGGAACCAAAACAAGGAGAAGTATACTTAATACCCATTGCACTTGCAGAAGATGGTTATAGTCATTTGCCAACGCTTGTAAAAGACCGAATGAATATATGCGAAGTATTTTTTGCAGAAAATATTAGAACGGCAAGACGAGCGTTTAAAAAAATTGATAAAGCATTTGATATTGATGCAAGAACCTGGTTTGAGATTGGCAACAAAGAAGAACTGCATTTAAAAGAGTTTAGAAATTTTCTTCAGTCAGGAAAAATGATTGGCATCGTAAGTGAATCTGGTTGTCCGGGTATAGCTGACCCAGGACAACAATTAATTTCCGCTGCACAGAAAGATGGATTTAAAGTACATCCTGTAACCGGACCAAACTCTATTCTCTTGGCTTTAATGGCAAGTGGACTAAACGGACAACATTTTGAATTCCTAGGCTATTTGCCCATTACACCAGGTGAAAGAGATAAAAAAATAAAAGACCTGGAAAGAAAAAGCAAAGCTGAAAGCTGTACCATGATTTTTATTGAAACACCTTACCGCAATAACCAAATGTTTCAATCCCTCTTGAGTGCATTGCATCCTGAAACAAAGCTTTGTATTGCTTATCACCTTACTTCAAATGAAGAATGGATAAAGACCAAGTCCATTGCAGAATGGAAAAAGCAGGTTGTGGAGCTACCCAAACAACCTGCGATCTTTCTCTTTGGAAATTAACTATTCAGTATTATTACAAGCCGTATTGTGCAACTAAATAAACCATTGCAGTCATTACAACTGTACCAAGATTCAACTCTCTTTCGCTCACCGCTTCAAATACATCTGTCTTAGCATGGTGCAAATCCATGTAACGTTGAGAATCCGGATTAAGTCCGATTAGCGCTGTTCCCAACCCACGCAAAGGACCAATATCTGCTCCACCACCCCCTTCATTGAATTCAAGTGCTCCATAATTATGAAACAAAGGCTTCCAACTCATTATCTTTTCTTTCTGCATTGCATTTGCGGTAAAGCCAAAGCCACGTGGAGTAAATCCACCAGCATCACTCTCCATCGCCATGATGAATTTTTTCTTTTCATCTTTTGCTATTTCTGCATATTTCGTACCACCTCTTAATCCATTTTCTTCATTCATAAACATTACTGCACGAATGGTTCTCTTTGGTTTTCCTATATTGGCTTTTATTGCTCTCAGCACTTCAATACTCTGAACACATCCTGTACCATCATCATGTGCCCCTTCTGCAAGATCCCAACTGTCTAGATGACCGCCTACAGTGATGATCTCTTCAGGAAATTCACTACCCCTAATTTCACCAACCACATTGTAAGAAAGTACATCTTCAGATTGCTT
The DNA here is from genome assembly GCA_041156925.1 of Bacteroidota bacterium. GTDB lineage: Bacteria > Bacteroidota > Bacteroidia > Chitinophagales > Chitinophagaceae > Pollutibacter. Next base: position 2,887 of record JBEBDP010000049.1, read on the forward strand.
GCAGTTTGTCTTGATATAGACTTGTTTTACTTGTTTTGCTGCTATCGCTTTACTCAATTCTTCAGCACCAATTGTACTGATAGCAACTGCTGGTATTTTCGGTTTGTTCTCGTCATATCGGGTAGCACCAGTATGCGGGTTATCATCAATTACAGGTGAAAGCGTTCTGACAATAACGCCAATGGCACCCAAAGCCGCAGCCCTAGATGGACCCTGAGAGCGATAAATACCAGCTTCTCCATATGCACGGAAAGTATTGATATGCCTTGGATCCATGCGGTAGTTGTAAAACACAATCTTTCCTTTGATTTGATCAGCTCCCAATGCATCCAATTCTGTGAAATTTTTTACTTCAACTACAGATGCAGTGATACCGGCAGCCGGTGTTCCTACAGACATTCCCAAAGCAACAATATTCAAAGGCATTGATTTGCCATTGCTTAGGGTTGCTTTACCAACTTCTTTTGCTCCCCTTTCCCACTTTGGCACCATACAAGGTTGCAGGTATACTGTATCTGCACCTGCCTCTCTTAGCATTCTTGCTGTTTGTTCAACAGCAAGAGCAGCTCCTGCAGAACCAGATAAGCGGGGACCAACTTTCTTGCACAAATATTTCAGATTGCTATAGGCTTGCCCATTCATGAAAATATCATCAGAGATCTTTTTGATGACGAGAGAGTCTTGGTTAACCTGAGCATACCCGTTGTTCAATACCAGGAAACCAATCACAAGAAATAAAAAGCTTTTTTTCATTTTTAGTCGGTTGTTACCGTACTAAACTACTGATTTTTTGTGGCTTTGAATAGTCCTTGTCATGTCAATTGAACTTTATTATTCCTACTTTCGTTATTAGAATTACATGAAGATGAATATTGGAATTGTTTGCTATCCTACGTTTGGCGGAAGTGGGGTGTTGGCCACAGAATTGGGTAAGGCACTAGCCGATAAAGGGCATGGTATTCATTTCATTACGTATCAACAACCAGTAAGGCTTACTGGTTTTAGTGCTAATTTGTTTTTCCATGAGGTAAGGGTTCCAACCTATCCATTGTTCGATTTCCCACCTTATGAAACTGCACTTGCCAGTACAATGGTGGATGTGGTGCGCAACAACCATGTTGATTTACTTCATGTGCATTATGCTATACCACATGCTTCCGCAGCCTATATGGCAAAACAGATTCTTGCACAAGAAGGACGTGATATACCTTTTATTACCACACTGCACGGCACTGATATTACATTGGTAGGAAGGGATAAAACTTATGCTCCAGTTGTTACTTTCTCAATCAACCAAAGTGATGCAATCACTGCTGTTTCTGATAACCTCAGAACTGAAACTTTATCCAACTTTGCTATCAACCGTCCGATACACGTCATACATAATTTTGTTGACACACAACGATTTGCCAAAAAACCAATTGATGCATTTAGAAAAGTAATTGCGCCGAACGAAGAAAAGATTATTCTACATGCCTCTAATTTCAGAAAAGTAAAGCGCATAGCAGATGTGATCTACACATTTAATAAGATTCAAAAAGAAATTCCATCGAAATTGCTGTTGGTGGGTGATGGTCCAGAACGTCCAGCAGCTGAAGAACTTTGTAGATCATTAGGCATTTTTGAAACCACCCGTTTCGTCGGTAAGCAACAGGACATGGAAGATATCTATGCCATTGCTGATTTGTTTTTACTTCCTTCAGAGTATGAAAGCTTTGGTTTGTCGGCACTTGAAGCCATGGCAGCTGGATCACCAGTAATTGCAACAGAAGCTGGAGGTATCCCAGAAATTGTAACACACGGAAAAAATGGTTTCTTGAGTGAAATAGGCGATGTAGAAAGCATGAGCAGAAATGCTATTACACTGCTATCTAATCCACCTTTACTCAAACAATTTGGTAAAGCGGCTAGAGAACAAGCCAAAAATTTTGACATTGAAAACATTGTTCCGCAATACGAGAAATTATACGCGGAAGTCTTGGGCAAGTAGCCCTTATTTACGCTTTAACCAGAGTTCAGGATTTACGAATCTTAGTTCTTCGTTAACCATAAACACTATCTCTCCTTCTCCATCAAAATTTTCACCTGCACGGCCAATAACTTGACCCATGTTCACTTTAGCGCCTTTTGATACACTTACTGATGACATATTAAAATAGGTAGTAAAATACTTACCATGTTTAATGGTAACTGTCTGACTACCCGCTACATCATATACTGTTGTTACAACTCCTTCAAATACTGCTTTAACCGAAGCGCCACTTTCAGTTTGAATGGTTATTCCACCATTGTCTTCTTCAATTTTGGTACCCTCAATTCTTTGACGTCCGAAACTTGAGGTAATAGTCGCTTTATCTACTGGCCAAGGAAGATTCCCTCTGTTATTCTCAAACCCTACTGATACTTTGGTAACCTCCGGCGTATTTTCGAGCACGTTTGTTTTTCTTATAGGTGCCGCAGATGCTGCTGCAGAAGAAGTAGCTGGCTTTGCAACCGGTGCTGTAATATTTGCCGCTGCTGCTTTTCTTGCATCTTCCTCAGCTTTTCTTTTGGCTGCTTCAATTTCTCGTTTGATAATAGCTGCGATTGAATTTTGAAGACTACGTTCTACTTTTCTTTTGGCAGCAACCTCTTTCTCTATTTCTTTTTCGCGAGCCTTTAGCTTGGTCACAAACTGATTTTTCTCCTTCTTTTCTGACTCAAGCAATTCTTTCTGCTGATTTTGCTCCTCTATTACTTTCGACTTTTCTTGTTTGTTTTGCGTCAATAAAGTGATGCGATTACTTATTTCTTTTTGTGTCCTGTTGATGTTATCAACTTGCTCATGCCTATACTTACGGTAGCTTTTGAGATAGGTAGCTCTTTTCACTGCATCATTAAAACTTGTAGCAGTAAAAATAAAATTCAACATATCATAATTGCTTCGATTCTTGTAGGCATACTCAATGGTGCGGGCATATTGCTGTTTTAGCGTATCAAGTTGCTTTTCTAACCTATATACTTCTCGGTTGTTATTAAAAATAGTATTATCAATCAAGCGCATCTCATCATTCAGGTTATCAATAACCGCATAACGACTCCTCAATTTTCTTTCTAGTAGTTTTAACTCAGATAGACTTGCCTTTTTGTCGCTTGATATTTCAGATTGCGCTTTTTGTAATGAAGCAATTTCCTGTTGGATTTCTCTTCTTCTTTTTTCAAGTTCCTCTTTTGTCTGTCCGTTTGCTACAATGGCAAATGCAAAGAGGAAAGATCCTATCAAAGTGATATATATTGAACGCTTCACTGCCATTTTTTTCATCACTAAATATTCAAAATTTTATTCTTACAAAAAGTTAATTTATAATTCTGTAGTTCTTTGGAATACTAAAGGGAAATGCCACAGGCTTATCAAAATCAACTTGTTTGAATTCTAATAAAATATCCAACTTATTCTTTTCCGATAAACTAATATTTCTTGTTCCGGCAAACATCCAAGTAGCTGCAGGAAAATAGGCGGCATAGGCAAGACTGGCAGTTCTGCTCCTCGTTAAATCAACATCGTCTAACTTACTGAACATTATGTGTAAGTCATTTTTACTAACCGTCAAATAATGTTTAAATGAATTACCAACCGTTGACAAAGAAATTTTTTCACCTTGATCAGCATAGGCAATTACTGTTCGATCTAGATAAACGGGATTTCCAATAATCAAATCTTCAAGTGTAGAAAAGTCGAATGGAACTTGCGTTATAGCCTGTAAGTATGCAAGTGGCTTTCGTTGCACCGTCCTGTTGATTTTATCCATGATGGTAACACTATCAGGTGTAATGATTACCCGATAAGCTTCAATATTCAATGCAGCTATTATGGATACCCATATAGCACTATCCTTTTTCATCCTTAAAAATGCATTGAAATCAAGACTTCTGTTTTTATCATCTCTATACTCTACGCGTACCTTAGAGGAAAAGGTTGTAAAGTTGATTCGTTTTTTTTGAATACTATCGAAAGTAGCCCTTACAGATTTAGCTGAATCTGTTTCGGCTGGGTTTATTACCACTACTGCACTATCTTTTTTGGCAATGACAGTTGTTATTTTTCTAGTAGACCTACAAGAAGTCAACGAAACAAAAGCGATAATGATAAAAAGTACTACTCTCATTAAAATTTATTTAACACCTGTGTGACCAAAACCACCTTCATTTCGCTCAGTTGTGCTGATAGTTGTAGTTAATTCCAAATCTACAAGTTCTACTTTTTGAAAGACCATCTGTGCAATACGATCCCCATGTTCAATTACTTGAGGCTGACCTGATAGATTGATCAAGATTACTTTCAATTCTCCTCTATAATCTGCATCAATAGTGCCAGGAGAATTCAAACAAGTAAGTCCTTGTTTTAGGGCAAGTCCACTCCTAGGTCTTACTTGTGCTTCATAACCATGTGGAATCTCAAGGAACAATCCTGTTGGCACCATCATTCGTTCTAGTGGAGCAAGTGTCAAGGATGTTGTTAGATTAGCTCTCAAATCCATTCCAGAAGAACCTGGTGTGGCATAAGCTGGAAGTGGATTAGTTGAATGGTTAATGATCCTGACTTTCAATAGGTAAAATTTATGCGCAAAAATACATTATTCGGCCTTCCTCAACAATACATTTGCATAGGCAACCAATCCTTCTTCTCTCCCAACAAAACCCATTTTCTCCGTTGTAGTTGCTTTAACAGAAACGTCTTCTGGAAGCACCTCAACAATAGCTGCAATGGTTGCTTCCATTTGTTTTACATAAGGCTTAATCTTTGGTGCTTCCAAGCACAATGAACTATCAATATTTACAACCTTGTAACCCTTTTCTGAAATGAGTTTATAGGTATGCTTTAACAACAATTTGCTATCGATTCCCTTGTACGCAGGATCGGTATCTGGAAAATGCAAGCCGATATCACCAAGCGCTAAGGCGCCTAACATTGCATCGCAAATGGCATGCAACAATACATCTGCATCACTATGCCCTTTTGCACCTTTGTGATGAGGTATCAATATTCCTCCTATCCACAAATCACGGCCTTCAACCATTTGATGAAAATCGATGCCAAAGCCTATTCTAAATGACATGCTTATTTTTTTATAAAAGTAGGAAAAAAGAAAACGGCCCGAAGGCCGTTTTGAATATGTTAACCAAATGAATTAATAATTTTCCTGGGCACCAAGGTCGAAGACGAGTCCAAACCTGATTGTATTACTGAGTGGATTTCTATTTACACCAGAACCAGAAGGAATTAAATAGGACAAATTGAAACCAAGTGTGGAATATTTAAATCCTGCACCAACAGAGAAATATTGTCTATTACCCTTATCCTTGTTTTCATAAAAGTATCCAGCCCTAACAGAAAACTGTTCATTATAAGTGTACTCACCACCCAATGAGAAATAAAACTCTTTTAATTCTTCAGCAAATCCGCCCGGTGCATCTCCAAAAGAGCTAAACCAGCTGCCTACTACACCTTTACTGCGGTAATTCACCAATCCTGCACTATCGCCCAACAA
>JBEBDP010000050.1:0-2706 GCA_041156925.1 Bacteroidota bacterium
CTTACTACAGGAAAAAAAGAACTACAAGGCATAACACAATTTCCAATCATCAAGGCCTATCAAACGCCTAGAGAAGAGATGATTGGCATTACGCAATCTATTGAAGCGCTTATCCAAAACGGGACAGAACCCAAGCGAATAGCGGTCATCTATAGAGAAAATAAATACGGAGAGGAAATAGCTGAATTTCTTCAATGCAAAAAAATAAATTACTTCAGCAAACGCAACCTGGATCTTTTATCACTGCCGCTCATCAAAAAAATCATTCTATTCTTTGAATACCTCGATGCAGAAATGGATATGCCTTTCAGCGGTGATGAGATGTTGTTTGAAATCTTGCATTTCGATTGGTTTGGTATTAAGCCCCTGGAGATTGCTAAACTCAGCATAGAAAACAACGAGCGTCTCTATAAAAAAGAAGGCGCTGGATTCAGGAGAATCATCGAAGAAAAAACGAATAAAATAGCAGGGTCATTATTTGAAAAGAATATTTCAGATGAACTGGCACAAACAGGGAGACTGCTTGAAAACATCATCGGCTCTATTAATAACATCACCCTTCAACAACTATTAGAAAATATCATAAGAGATACCGGCTTGCTTGGCGTAATCATGCGCGCACAAGATCATCACTGGCAGTTACAAGTACTCACTGCATTCTTTGATTTCATGAAAAATGAAACCAAGAAAGACCATACGCTCAATCTAAGAAAGTTTGTGAAGGTGATTAAAATGATGAAAGCAGAAGAAATCAAACTTCCAATTGTACAAGTTGGTGGAAATGAGAAGGGCGTAAATCTGCTGACAGCACACGGTTCAAAGGGATTAGAATACGAACATGTATTTTGTGCAGGATGCAATGCCAGTTATTGGGAACGTAAAAAAGCAAATAACAGAGGATATACTTTACCCGATACCCTGTTTTTATCCAATGGTGAAGTAGATAAAGACGAAGAACTAAGAAGGTTGTTCTATGTAGCCTTAACCAGAGCAGAAAAACACCTGACCATATCCTATGCAAGGTTTAAAGAAGATGGTAAAGAGATGGAAGCCAGTATGTTCATTGAAGAATTAAAATCTAAGCATACTTTCACAGAGGAGCAAGTTGTTTTAAATGAAGAGACAATAACAACATTCAATCTCGTTAGGCTGTTATCTAATCATGAGCCTGTGATTGACAAAATGGAATCTGATATCATTGATAAGGCTTTGGATAAGTTTACAATGAATGTTACAGCGTTGAATAATTATCTAAGTTGTCCGCTTGAATTTTACTACCGCAATCTGATCCGTATTCCTTCACCAAAGAATGAAACCTTAGAATTTGGTTCAGCTGTTCACCATGCATTGGAAATGATGTTCAATAGAATGAAAGATCATCCCAACAAAGAATTCCCCAAAAAGGAAACCGTGGTGGATGATTTTATCAGCTATATGTACAGACACCGTGAATCCTTTACCAAGGAAGAATTTGATCGCAGAATGGAATATGGTAAGGAAGTCCTTGAACAATACTATACCAAAAGAATCAACGGCTTTAACAAGATTGTTTCTGTAGAACGCAACATCAGGAATGTAATGGTGGATGGAGTTCCTTTGAAAGGCAAGATTGATAAAATGGAATTCGATGGACATTTTGTGAACGTGGTGGACTATAAAACAGGGAATCCAGATAACGCGACAAAAAAATTAAAAAATCCAACAATTGATCCTCCCAATGGCGGTGATTACTGGCGTCAGGCTGTTTTTTATAAAATACTGATCGATAACAATGAGCAAGGAAAATACCAAGTGAGAAGCACCGAATTTGACTTTATAGAACCCAATGCCAAAAAGGAAATCAAATCACAAAAGGTGGAGATCACCAAAGAAGATACCGACTTGGTAAGAGAACAAATAGTAAGCGTTTGGGAGAAGATACAACAACGCGAATTCTACAAAGGCTGCGGTAAAGAAGATTGCCATTGGTGCAATTTTGTGAAGACAAATAAACTCGAGGTAATTGAAACAGAAGAGGATGATCAACTGGTTTAAGGGAATGAAAGGGGTGAACTGAGTCGGAATGATTTAACTTTGCATCGTGATGAATAAAATATACTGGATATTGATAGCAGCAGTGTTGTTGGTTTCATGCGGACAACAAGTAGCGCCTACAGGTGGCCCTAAAGACTCTATACCACCAAAATTAGTGGTGGCCATTCCAGCTATGAATGCTAAGAATTTTAAGTCGGATCGCATAACACTCTATTTTGATGAATACGTCACCTTAGATAACCCATTTGAAAAACTAACGTATTCCCCCATTCCTAAAATCAACCCTACAACTGATAGTAAACTCAGGACCATCACCATCAAATTAAAAGATACCCTAGAGCCGAATACAACTTACTCAATTGATTTTGGAGAATCCATCAAGGATATCAATGAAGGAAATATTCTTAAGAATTTCAATTATGCTTTTTCAACAGGCGAATACATTGATTCCGCATATTTTACTGGACAAGTATTTCTAGCAGAAACAGGATTAATAGATACTACAATGATAGCAGTCCTTCATAACAACCTAGATGATTCAGCTATCACTTATGCCAAACCACGTTATTTTGCACGATTGAAGGGAGATGGCAGCTTTTTGTTCAGGAATCTAAAGCCAGGTGTTTATAATCTTTTTGCTATTAAAGACCAGAATGGGGATAGAAAATATGA
>JBEBDP010000051.1:0-4468 GCA_041156925.1 Bacteroidota bacterium
TGCCTCTTTTCTATTCACTTCTTCCTGCATATGCCAAATCTTTAATGCAAGAATAGATAAACGATCGATGGCCCAAGCGGGACTCTCTGTATTCACTTTTGCTTCTTGTGATACAACAACGTCTTTAAATAGGTGCAGAAAATAATCATCAATCTTCTCCACCAAATCCGTACGCTCCTGATTAGATTTATCAATTCTTCTTTTCAAAGCAATCCCTTCTACTGGATCAATGTTTGGATCCCTTACAATGTCTTCCAAGTGCCATTGAACAGTATCAATATGATTTTTGAGATAAAGTAAATGTTCGAAAGTTTGAGGAGCATGAGGATTTTGAATTGGATGATCTACATGATCATGCACATGATAATCCTTCACACATTGTTGAAATACGTCAATACAAAGCTTACTGATATTCATGGTTGCAAAGTTACACAATCAACCTCTATCGCAAGGCTTTCTTGTATTTTATCAAGATGGTAAGCGTGAGTGCCAGCATAAATGAGGAAGCAATTGCAGCAGTATACCCAACGAAAGGCGCATCATTAAGCTGACTACTGTGAATACCAAAATATGCCCATGCCAAAACAAAACCGTAAGCAGGCTCCTTCTTGATTCCAACCATCATAATACCAAGTAGCAAAGCAATGATGATTAATATGACACTCCAAGAAGTGGCCGCCAGTGGCTCTCCTTGCCAACCAATGCCAACAAATAAAGCAGTGATGTTGGCAATAGTAGCTACTGAAATCCAACCCAGGTAAACTACAAATGGATGGTAGATCCAAAAACGATAGAAAGGACGAAGTTCAAATTTACTTTTATTGATAGCTAGAAATAAAGCAACTAATGTTATCAAGAAACACAACATGATAAACAGAGATAGACCCAAATACAAATAATGCCATGCAACAATCCAACCTGCATTCAATAAACAAGTAACTAGAAAATAGGGTGTGGTTGTAATAATTAACTTCCTCGCTTTTTCAGGAAAAGAGGGTAAAGGGGATAGTAGGCTGCAAATCACATAACCCATCAATAACAAATAAATAATTCCCCAAATGCCGAATGTGAATCCTGCTGGCACGAAATAATTAGGATAGAAGGCCGATACTTGTCCAGTATTATACCCATTAATGGGCAATATATTAGCCAGCGCATTCATTGTCAGCACAAGCGCAAAGCCCAACAAATTCAAAAGGCCAGCATAAATTGGTTTCATCTAAATATTTCCTTTTTTCATTTCATTCATTGCATAATCAGCTGCTCTTGCTGTAAATGCCATGTACGTCAATGATGGATTTTGTGTAGAGGTAGAAGTCATGCATGACCCATCAGTCACAAATACATTTTTACAATGATGCATTTGGTTCCATTTGTTCAACAATGAAGTCTTTGGATCATGCCCCATTCTAACACCTCCCATTTCATGTATATCCAATCCAGGAGGTTGTTTAGAATCAGAAGTTTGAATATCATAGAAACCTGCCTTCTCAAACATATCTACCAATTGCTCTTGGTAATCCTTCACCATTTTATCGTCATTGGTATCGTAATCAACATTGATACTCAACAATGGCATCCCCCAAGCATCTTTCTTGTCTTTATCCAAAGTAACATAGTTGGTTTCTTTAGGAATAGTCTCTCCCATCATGTGAGATCCTACATGCCAAGGACCCAGTTCTTTTTTACCTAAATTTTCCTTCAACGATTCTCCAAAGCCATCAGTGTTGGTGTGCGAACCTCTACCAGCATAGAATCCAGCTGCATAACCACGTAAGAAATCAGTCTCTTGTTTTTCTACATTTCTGAATCTTGGAATATATCCACTGGTTGGCGATCTGCCATCTGTTGTTTTGTCCAAATAGCCATCATATTTTCCACTTACCCTAGATCGATAATTGTGGAAAGCTACATACTTACCCAGCAATCCGCTATCATTTCCTAAGCCATTAGGGAAACGATTAGAAGTTGAATTCAATAAAATCAAATTTGAATTTAATGCAGCGGCATTTAAGAAAATTACTTTTGCAAAATATTCTGTCGCTTGTTTGGTATTGGCATCAATTACTCTTACGCCAGATGCCTTTCCTTGTTTTTCATCATAAATGATAGAATGGACAATTGCATTAGAAATCATGGTCAGGTTACCTGTTTTTTCTGCCCATGGAAGTGTAACAGAATTGGAACTGAAATATCCTCCAAAGGGACAGCCACGCTGACAAAGATTTCTTTTCTGGCATTGCGCACGACCTTGCTCCAAATGAATTTTTTGCGGCACCGTTAAATGTGCGCAGCGTGCATAAATCACATGCCTATCGGCATAATTTTTCTTTACAAAATCACTGAAGTAGTTTTCAACGCAACTCATTTCCAATGGAGGTAAAAATTCTCCATCGGGAAGAATGGCAAGATTATCGCGGTTGCCAGAAATACCAGCAAATTTTTCAACATAACTGTACCAAGGCGCCATGTCTTTATAACGTATGGGCCAATCGACAGCAAAGCCATCACGCGCCGGGCCTTCAAAATCATATGCACTCCATCTTTGTACCTGACGAGCCCACATAAGCGATTTGCCACCAGTTTGATAACCTCTGATCCAATCAAATGGCTTCTCTTGCACATAAGGATGTTCTGCATCTTTTACAAAAAAGTGCATGGCATCTTCCCTAAATGCATAACATTTACTGATGACTGGATTTGCTTGTTTGATTTCTTCCGTTAGTTCGTTTCGATGAGGAAACTCCCAAGGCATTTTATTGGTAGTAGGATAATCTTTCAAATGCTTGACTTCTTTTCCTCTTTCCAAAACAAGCGTCTTGAGACCTTTTTCAGTAAACTCTTTTGCTGCCCAGCCACCGCTGAGACCAGATCCTATTACGATTACGTCGAATGTATTTGAAGGCATAGTTGAAATTTAGGAGTTAGGGAGAAGGGAATCGGGTTTAGTTTAGGCGGGGACGCAGCCATGGTATCGGCCGGGCACCAACTCATACACCTGCACTTTGGTTAAAAAGAATTCAGAACTGGTATAGGCTTGAATGGTTCTGCCTTTCACCATCCCTAAAAAATGCTTTAATGGTGTATCCTCTTCTTTGATGGCAAGTAATGCTTCAGTAATTTTTTTCTTTTCACTTGCATCACAATCAACAAGGGCTTTACCTACAGTCGATTTACAAAGACTATTAAAGTCGTTCATGCCTTTTGAGAAATTTTGCTGTTGCTCCTTATTAGCACAATCATCAACCATTGTCAGCACAAACAAATGTGCTGAAATATCCTTGGCGCCAGGCGTATTGGTTTTGGGAATGATGATTTCACATAGCTCTGCAAGCATGGCTTCGTCAGCAGCTGAAACCGAAATATTTTTTAGTAATAGACTCGCTTTGCTTCGATCCTCTAAACAGGATGGGATGATGGCCATTCCTACAGAAACAAAGGCTAATTGTTTTAAGGCCTTCCGGCGAGAAAAATTTATCATATGGACACGTTGAATTGTCAATTTACTCAATATTCGTCATCTCGCGTTCTATTCTAGACGAAAAAAAGGGCAGACCGGGTCTGTCCTTTTATGGTGCATAGGCTTGCATGCTACTAATCATACAGCAAGCTGTATACCATTTATTTTATACCAATATGTAAAAGAAATTATATATGTTTCAAGGTATACATTTTTATTGTCATTTCGACATTTAACTAGCATTTTGGCAATATATTTATTTGTCATTTTGATTTGTGAAAAAGTCAAAGGAACATCTTGGACAAAAAATTAAGCGACTGAGGGCTTATAGGGGCTTAACTCAGGAGGATCTTGCCAGGAGTTTAGGCAAGACAAGGTCGCTTGTTTCCTTTTTTGAGCGGACAGGCAACATCAATAAGTACACACTACAGGAGATTTCAACGCTCTTGAACACAACTCCTGAGGAACTAGAAAATGATAAAGTTCACATGAGCCCAGCAGAGCATTCGGATAAAACCTATGCTGGACCAGAAGAAAAACTAATTAGCCAATTGCAACAAGAGATTGTCTTTCTGAAAGAAACCATCCACCAACAATGGCAATTGTTGAAAGAATTGTCAAAAAGCAAATAAATGCTTTATTGTAGTTTCTCGAAATCAATGATGTATTCTGATATGTACTGATGGTTCTGGCCTTCCATGTCTTTCACAAACAATCTTGCTTTCTTTCCCAACCTCAAACATGTTCTTTTAGCTTTGATATCTTCTTCTGTATTCATGGGTTGCAGTGAAGGATACCAAAGAATATGTCCGGGTTTTTGCAAGACCAATTGCGGTTTACTCCACTGCTGCGCATTATCACCAGCACCTAGATCTTTGTTCTTGTTGAAAGAGATATAGATTTTATCGCCCACCCATTTTTGACCTTCTACTCTTCCCATCATCATTACCCAGCAATTCAAGTATTCGTTCCAGCTCACAGAAGGACCCCAATGGAAGTTACCTCCAG
>JBEBDP010000052.1:0-6737 GCA_041156925.1 Bacteroidota bacterium
CTTACTGGCAATTCAATTGAGTTGACAATATGGAGGACTGCTACAGTAACAAATGTTGCGATGTAAAACCATATGGCTACATACAAATGACGTTCGCGTCTTTTAATGATGGTTGCAAACATGTTAAAGCCAAATACAACCCAAATGAGTGTAATAGCTATATCAATGGGCCATTCCAATTCGGCATATTCCTTGCCAGTTGTTAAGCCCAGTGGTATGGTTAATGCTGCTGCTACAATAATCAACTGCCATCCCCAGAAATGTATCCTGGAAAGTAGGTCGCTTGCCATACGGGCTTTCAACAAGCGTTGTAATGAATAATAGTAGCCCATGAAAATACCATTGCCAACGAAAGCAAAAATCACGGCATTGGTGTGAAGGGGTCTGAGCCTACCAAAGGTGAGGCCAATCGTTTCTTTGCCTACAGGAATACCACCGAAGTTTAATTCTGGAAAAACCATGAGAAAGGCTACCCAGAGACCAACGAGCATACCAACGATGGCCCAAATAACGGTAGCGTAGGCGAAATTTCTAACGATCTTGTTGTCGTAAGAGAACTTTTCTATTTGCATGTTAAGGGTTTTGGCTAGAGGAAGGGTTGTTGTTTGTTGTGCGATCATCAAAAAGCATTCTAATTGATGGAGAGACTTCATCTTCGTATTGGCCTTTGGATACAGACCAGATGAAAGCGAACAAGAATCCTGTTGCTACGAGAAGGCTGACAATAATCAGAATTAAAATGACGCTCAACGAATTATAATTGTCCCCAAATGTAGAATTGGCCGTCAGCCTGGATGGTGATCTTGCTCAAAGCAAAACATGATTTAAATCATTTTTTTGCCGCCCACCTTGTACCAATGGCGGTGAGTATAATAATGCTGATGGTACTGGCTGGCATGAGGATGGCTGCAATCATGGGAGAAAGTGATCCTTGTGCTGCATAGGAGATGCCTACAATATTATATAGGATTGAAAGTATAAAACCTGCAGCTATGATTTTTTTCCCAGACCTCGCAAGTAGAATGAGTTTGTCCAAATGGGTCACTGCTTTTCCATCTAGAATTCCATCGCAGGCGGGAGTGAAATAATTTGAATTATCTGCAACCGCCAGTCCTACATTGCTTTGCTGCAATGCACCTGCATCATTGAGTCCATCACCTATCATGATCACTTCCTTTCCTTGTTGTTGCAGTTGTTGGATGTATTGCAATTTGTCTTCAGGACTCTTATTAAAGTTCAGTATGGTTTTTTCCAGTGTTGATTTTTTTAGAAAACCTTCCTCTCCGTTGTTATCGCCACTTAAAATATGTACTCGTCCTACTAAATTTCTGACTTGTTCAATCATGTTGAATGCACCTTCGCGGTAGTGTTGCTGAAGGATAAATCTTCCCTTATACATACCGTCGATACTCAGGTGGATGGCACTTCCCCAATTGGGGATGTGGGATGCAAACCACTGCTGACTCACAAAATCTGCCTTTCCTAATTTGATTTTCATGTTGTTGCATGTTGCTTCAATTCCTTTGCCCATCACTTCTGAAAAGTTACTTATGGAGGGCAAATTTTGAATGGATTGCCAATCGTTCCATGTAGCAAGTGCCTTACTTAAAGGGTGACTCGATTGGAGGCTGATAGATTTTATTGCAGCGATAACTGTATCATCAAGGTGTTTACCATTATAACTGATTTTACTGTTGATGGAAGAAGAGAGTGTACCTGTTTTATCAAAGACGATGGTATTTGCTGAAGCCAATTGTTCAATTACATTGGCATTTTTTAGGTACAGGCCTTTTTTGCTAAAGAGATGAATCAGGTTGCCAAATGTAAAAGTTGCTGTAATCAAGAGAGAGCAGGGGCAAGCAACGATTAAGATTGCAGTGACTGCTTTCCAAGTTATAGCCGGGTTATTGATTTCCCAATAGATGGCTGTGATGAATGCAATGCTAAAGAGTACAGTGCTGAAATAATTACTCAATGGGTGAATGAAGGAAGTGGTTTTGTTTTTTTGGTTATGAAAAACATCATTGTTCCAAAGTCGCGTAAGATGACTGCTAGCAATAGGTTTGGTGACTTTCATGCTGATGTTGGCCCCCATTTGCTTACCACCTGCAAATAACATTTCTCCTACGCTAACTTCTACTGGATCTTTTTCGCCGGTCACGAAACTATAATCAATCCATGCTTTACCATTAGTCAGTATACCATCAGCTGGAATTAGTTCTTGGTTACGGATTAATAGTATATCGTCAGTCTTGATTTCATCAATTGGAACATAGTTTTTATGTTCATCTTTGATCACCATTGCACTGATTGGGAAAAATGATTTGTAATCTCGTTCGAAAGAAAGTTTTTCTTGTGTTTTATCTTGGAACCACCTTCCCAGCAACATGAAAAATACTATTCCACTCATGGAGTCTAAATATCCTGTACCTGTTGCGGTGCCAATTTCATAGAGACTTCTCAAAAAAGTAATAGTAATTGCAAATGCTATAGGCGCATCAATGTTTAAAAATTTTTGTCTCAATCCTTTCCATGCTTGCGTAAAAAAGGGTGTTGCAGCATAAAAGACAACTGGAATAGAAAGTATTATGCTGATATAATTAAACGTGGTTGATAATAATTGTTCATCAACACCATCAACGGATAGATAATCAGGGAAACTCAACATCATGATGTTGCTGAAACAAAATCCAGCAATTCCTAATCTTAGAATAGTGCTCCTTCTATATGATTTTAATTCATCTTCTTTTTTTGAAGCATAGCTGATGGCTGGTGGATAACCAATGTAATCTAGTACAGCAGCAATTTCACTGAGTTTAGCCAATTGCGGGTTGTATACCAGAGCAATTTCTTTTTTCTCGAAATCTACTTTGCTGTGAATAACAGCTTTGTTGATTCTTCCTAGATGTTCTAATAGCCAAATGCAGCTGGCGCAGTGCATGTTGGGCAGTATAAATGTAATATGGACTTGCTTATTATTTTGAAAGCTAATGAGTTTTTCAGCAATTGAACACTCGTCTAGGTAGTCCCATTTATCCGATTTGAATTTTCCTTTCGGCTGCACCAATCCGAGTGATTCCATCAATGCAGGATCACAGGCATCTGTATCTTGAAGAATCAGGTAGACTTGCTTGCAACCTTCGCAGCAAAATGCTATTTCACCAATCGATATCGAACGATTGCATGTCTCACCACAATGCGCACAAGCGCTGATGTGCCGAATCTTTTGTTTATTCCTTTGCAAAGAAGACCCTCCCGTTTCCAAATTTATTGGATCAGGAGGGGTGAGTAACGAAGAGGGATTAGATGGCTGTGGCAAGATAGTTGAGGTAGTTGCATTTAAGGTCGAGGAACTTCCTTTCGATATCGCGGATTTTTTCTCTTAAGGCATTCTGACTTAACAAAGAATGAGCGGGATAGGACAAGGATCTTTTTTCAATCGCTAATAGATCTTGTTGTTTGGCTAGATGTGCTCTGATTTCCTGCATCTGTGTTTCCTGCAGTAGCATTTCATCTTTTAAAAGACTGGCATTCGCAATTACGTCTTCATCCAAGTTGTGGTTGCGGTTGAAAATAGAAGCAAGCATGTTCTCTAACTGCGGAAGTTCTTTGCTTTGTCGCGCAATTAGATCATCCCATGCGTCATTTTCTTTCATGAACATTTCCAAAATTTTCCCATCCATATACTTTGCTTTAAAGGTGATTTTTAGCAAAGTTCTTGCAGAAAAGAAGGGATAGAGATGACTTTCGCAAGCTAAAAAGATGATTTAAATCATCTTTTTTCACCCAATAACCAGGCTGGTCTGCCTTTCATGGGTTTAAGACCATATTGTTCGATGCAGGATTTGATCAGTTCAACACCTTCTTCTATGCTGTCGGTGACGAGGAATAATTTTAAATCTTCTTCTGATATTGTTTTTTCCTGACGCATTTTTTCGATGTGTTCAATCATTTCCTTGTGGTAGTCCTTGCAAAAAATAATGACAGGGAAGTTTTTGATTTTACCAGTCTGAATCAAGGTCATGGCCTCGAATAGTTCATCCAGCGTGCCAAATCCGCCTGGCATGATTACAAACGCATAAGAGTATTTGATGAGTAGGGTTTTGCGGACAAAGAAATACCGCATGTTGACCCATTTGTCGAGGTAAGGATTGGGCTCTTGTTCCATTGGCAGGACGATGTTGCAACCAACCGATCTTCCACCAACTTCTTTTGCGCCTCTGTTGGCTGCTTCCATGATACCGGGACCACCTCCGGTCAACACCGTAAAGCCGAGTTTGGCTACTTCCGCTGCAAATTTTTGGGTAAGGGTGTAATAGGGACTATCCTCTTTGAACCTGGCAGAGCCAAAAATAGTAACACAGGGTCCGGAGAAATGTAATGCGCGAAAACCCTTGATGAATTCTATGCAAACCTTGATGACAAATTTAAAATCAGCCCATCTTGATCGGGGCCCCTCTAAAAATTTTAATTCTTGTTGTGCCATAGTTTACAGATCAAAAAGCCCTGCAGAAGCAGGGCGTATTTTACAGGCAATTGGGTACTGTTTCATAGTTTCATAAGAGGAGGATGCCTGATGACTTTGGATAGGGTTGGATTGGGTGGTTTTTGTTTTGGACTTTGGATTTACGGGCCTTTAGATAGGATGTGTCGGATTCTCGTTTTCACTGCCATAGAAATGGCCGTCATCGTGATATGAAACTACAAATTCTCCGCCGATTTCCCCAAATTTAATTTCCTAAAGTTTTATTAATTAAGTGTTTATACGCAAATAGAGGCAGGTAAACAGTTTTTTGAATACTAAATAAATTAGCATATTATTGCTAATAAAATTAGTATTTATGGATGGGGAACTTTTTTACGAAGCAGCCTACACAGGCTCAAAAACCTTCAAGCAGCAAGAGGTGAAGACCGCCAATGCCACTGGTTTTGGTGCTGCTTCAGACGATTATGCCGAAAGAGGTATTGATCTCAATGAGCAATTGATTCGGAACAAGCCAGCTACTTTTTTCATGCGTGTGAAAGGTGAGGCCATGATAGGTGCAGGCATTTTTGATGGCGATACGGTGATTGTCGATCGCAGCATCAAGCCCGTGAGTGGAAAGATTGTGATTGCGGTACTCAATGGGGATATGCTGATCAGAAGACTAGATAAAGGTTTCAGTAAACTACGGTTGTTGCCAGAGACCAATCGGTTGGCTCCGATTGAAGTGGATCCTTTTGCAGAATTTTCTATTTGGGGAGTAGTGACTTATGTTATTCATCAGGTTTAACCAAGCTGCATGTATGCGATTGTAGATTGTAATAGTTTTTATTGTTCTTGTGAGCGGTTGTTTCGTCCGGATTTGCATAACAAGCCTGTAGTGGTACTCAGCAACAACGACGGCTGCATCGTATCACGAAGTGATGAAGCCAAAAAGGCAGGGATTGATATGGGTGCTCCTTTGTTTGAGAGCAGAAAGCTCATTAAAGAAAAACAAGTCGCTGTCTTTTCTTCCAATTACCATTTGTATGGCAACATGAGTATGCGGGTGATGGATACGCTTAGGGTATTGACAGATGATCAGCTGCATCGTTGTGTGGAAGTGTATTCTGTTGATGAAGCCTTTATCAACCTTGATCATCTGCCGCTCGATGCATTATATCCTTTTGCAGAAAAAATAAGAGATGTGGTGTTCAGGTGGACAGGCATACCGGTATCTATTGGGATTGCACCTTCAAAAGTATTGAGCAAGGTGGCCAACCGCATCGCTAAAAAAGATAAACAAAAAACGCAATGCGTGTTGGTGTTGGATAATGATGAAAAGTTGCAGCAGGCGTTGATGTCGACAGACGTGTCTGATTTATGGGGGATTGGTAGGCGTTATGCACGCAAGCTCAAAGATCTTTATGGTGTTAATACCGCATGGCAGCTCAAACATATGCCCGTTGAATGGGCCAGAAAAAATTTAGGTGGAGTTGTAGGTGTTCGAATGATTAAAGAGCTCAATGGGGAGTCGTGTATCTTAATGAAAGATCCTTTAGAGAAGAAGAAAATGATAGCGACTACCCGCATGTTTGGTAAGCCGGTCTTTGCATTGCAGGAATTAAAAGAAGCAGTAGCCACTTACACGGCGCGTGCAGCGGAGAAGTTGAGGCGCCAAAACAGCGCTGCTTCTACACTAGATGTGTTTCTGGTGTATAATGGTATGGAGGGGAAGCCGTATGTGTATGAGCCTAAACATTTGTATCATCATTTTTTATTGCTCAAGCCTACTTCTGATACAGCACAATTGATCAAAGCTGCACTGCCCTTGGTAGAAACAATTTTCATTAAAGGGGCAAAATACCTCAAAGCTGGTGTGGTGTTAGGCGGATTGGTGCCAGATGATGCATTGCAGGGAAATTTATTTTCTAATGCTACGATACACCAAAATCGGGCATTGATGCAGGCGCTGGACAATATCAATTTCAGCATGAGGGATGATATGGTCAAATTTGCAGCATCCGGCTTGTCGCGCAATTGGAAAATGCGTCAGGAAATGAGGAGTAAAAGGTTTACTACACGCTGGGATGAACTTTACCAGCTCAAAGACCACTAGCAGCTCGTCCCAGCTTGATAGCTTGCTGCTAATTGCATAACTTCGCTGCCTAAATAAATAAGTATGTCAAAAGGACCAGTTTCTCAATTTATCCAGCATCACTATCGTCATTTCAATGCAGCAGCACTAGTAGATGCGGCAAAAGGATACGAACAG
>JBEBDP010000053.1:0-7509 GCA_041156925.1 Bacteroidota bacterium
GAGGAGTGGGTGAGGCAAAACTTTATTCAATGGATGGTAAAAACGAATAAGATCCCATTATCTGCAATAGCTGTAGAAAAGCAGTTGAAATTAGGGCAGGAGAGCAGGCGATTTGATGTATTGGTTTATGATGCTAAAGTACAACCATGGATGATGGTGGAATGTAAATCGATGGAGGTGAAACTAGATGAAGCTGTTTTGATGCAGTTGTTATCCTATCATGTTGCCATACCAGTTGATTATTTGGTGATTACCAATGGTATTACTTGTCATGTTGCTGAAAAAAAGAATGGAACCGCAGAGTGGGTTCCATTCTTTCCAAAATATATACATTCCTAATTAAGGGAAGATTCCTAGTTCAGCGTAACTGGTTCCCACTTTATTGATAGCCACTACAAATGCAGCAGTTCTCATGTCTTTGATTTCTGGATTTTGTTTCCAGCAGTCCAAAATTTCATTGGTTGCTTTCATCATGGTATCTTCTAAGCCACTTCTAACCAAGTCAATTTCATCGGGACCATGCACAAGAAGATTTTTTTGAATGTCGGTTACTTTTCTACCCGTCATTTCTTCAATATGAGAAACCAAGTTTGCATTTTGGTTTTCCATAAATCTTTTTTCAACTCTACCATAGCGAACATGGCTCAGGTTTTTAACCCACTCAAAATAAGATACGGTTACACCGCCTGCATTCAAATACATGTCTGGAACAACCAGTACGCCTTTGTTGATGAGGATTTCATCTGCTTCAGGAGTAAGCGGACCGTTTGCAGCTTCGCCAATGATTTTCGCTTGTATCCTTGAAGCATTGTCGCCATTGATTACATTTTCTAATGCAGCTGGAATCAAAATATCACAAGGTGCTTCTAGTGCATCTGTGTTTTTGTTGAAATTTGTTGCTCCTGGGAAATTCAAAATTGAACCTGTTGCTTTTCTATGTTGGAACACGGCCTCAACATCTAGTCCCGTTTCAGCATAAATAGATCCTTCGTACTCTGCTAAGCCTACAACCAATGCCCCATTCTCTTGGAAGAATTTGGCAGCGTGGTAGCCAACATTACCAAGACCTTGTACTATTATCTTTTTTCCTTCAACGCCTGTGGTGAGTCCGAGTTTGGCCATCACATCTGCGTTGTTACAAACTTCTCTGATACCATAGAATACTCCCAGTCCGGTTGCTTCTCTTCTTCCCCTAACACCACCCTGACTCACTGGCTTACCAGTTACGCAGGCAAGTGAATCAATTTCACCTGGATGCATTGCTATATAGGTATCAAGTATCCAGGCCATTTCTCTTTCTCCTGTTCCGTAGTCGGGGGCAGGAACGTCTTCGCCAGGACCGATAAACTTTTTCTTGATCAATTCGCTTGTATAACGTCTCGTTATTTTTTCAAGATCATAAGCGGAGTACTTCTTAGGATCAATAGTGATTCCACCTTTCGCACCGCCAAAAGGAACGTCTACGATGGCGCATTTATAAGTCATGAGTGCAGCCAAGGCCATCACTTCATCCAAGTTTACCATCTCGCTAAAGCGAATACCACCTTTACATGGTTGTTTGTGATGAGAGTGTTGAACACGATAGGCTTTGATTACCTCTACTTTATCACCAATTTTAACTGGGAAGTGCATTCTCAAAACACTATTACACTGTTTGATTTGTTCTAAGATGCCTTGGTCAAACGAAGTGAATTTGGATGCCTTATCGAAGCTTTTACATACAGCGTCAAAAAAACTATACTCTGGATTCATGGCAAATGATTTCGTTGATAATGGATAGTGAACTGGAAAAGCTTAAGCTTCTTTTTCCAGTTTGGTAATTTTTCTGTCAAGTCTAATTACGTAAGCAATTAGTCCAAATAGAATGGTCAAAACAACAGCAACTACTACATAAATTTTGCCATTGCTTCTCATTACACTCGCAGTTGTTTCATTAGCTACGACTGCTTCCTGTGCTTGTGCGCTGAAAGCAAATAATACTGCCATTAGTGTGGTTAATTTATTTTTCATTGTTGGTCCATTTTTTTTCTGTGAGTAATTTATATCTGATGACGATGGTTGTTATCCAAATGCCCATGAAAGTCCATCCAAGGACAGCAGGATAAAATACCATACGCATTCTTGCATCAATATCATTGAAATTCAATGCAGGATTACCTTCTTGTCCGGGATGCAGACTTGGAAGTAATCTTGGAATGATCCATATAGAGGGAAACAACATGGCATAAGAGAAAATGTTGTAAACAGCACTCACTCTTGCACGTTGATCAAGATCAGCAATTGAACTTCTCAAAATAAAATAAGCTCCATAAATTAATAGAGCTGTTGCAGCACCAATTAATTTTGGTTCTCTCATGATTGAACCGAAAGATGCATAAGCTGGATTGTTTGGATCGGCCCATGTATAGCTTGCCCAAATTGCTCCAGTTGCATAGCCCAATAAACCCATGTAGGTTCCAGTTCCTGCATAGGAGACAGCTTTGATATCGTGTTCAATTTTTCCATTGCGCAAATACTTAATACTGTGAATGATGGAAATGGTATACAGTATCATCATTGCAAACCACATACAAACATGGTAATACAAATTGCGAATGGTTTCGCCAAGTTGTGAAAGCTCAGGAACAGGTAACAAAAGACCGCCTACTATTGCGTAAACCAATAGGACAATAGCGCTGATTTTCAACCAATTGAATTGCATAAAATAGTTTCAGTTTTCAAAATTAGGTGCTTCGGTCAATCTTTCCATAAAAATGGGTATAAAATAACCGCCATAAAAATAATTAACACATCCAAGGCAAACAGCAAAAGTACCAACTGGGTTGGAACACCTTGGTTAAATATTTCTGAAAAAGCTGTTTTGGATAATCGAACCAAAAGTAGCAGCTGAGGGATTATAATAGGAAATCCAAGAATGGCCATCAGCGAAGCCTGTTGCATTGCTTTTGAAGCAATTGCAGCAAGCATTGTAAATACCAAACTTAATCCAACAGCGCCTACTAAGCTTATTAAAAAGAATTGTAAAAAAGAGGTGGTTAAGTCGCCCATGAAAGCTGTAAACAGCACAAGGTTGATCATGCTCATTAAAAGCATTAAGATCACATTGTAGGTTAGCTTTGAAAGTATAAAGACAACAGGAGAAGTAATTGAATAGTAGTATAACATTCTACCTCTTGCTTCCTGTAAAAAACTTTTGGCAACTGCGTTGATGCAAATAAACAACTGTGTAATCCAAAACAATGCGTTCCATGTGTCAGCATCTGGAGCGTCCATCGTCAAGTACAATACGAAAACAGTGGAGGCTATATAGAGCATAACTCCATATAGCGTATGCTGCTGTCTAGTTTCCAGCAATAATTCTTTCTTTAGAAGAGAACTGTATTGGTTAAATGTGTTCAACGCTGTTTTTTTATTGATGGAAACAGTTTCTGCACCTCGCTTCATAATGCTCTTTTTCTCCAAGCACTACTTGATCCTTATTCTGTGTTGTTCTGTAAGAATAACTCGCAATACCGCCGCATTGCATACAAATCGCATGAAGTTTGGTGACATAGTTGGCAATTGAGAGCAAATGGGGTATTGGTCCGAATGGTTTTCCTGTGTAATCCATATCTAAACCAGCTACAATAACCCTTTTGCCTTGGTTGGCCAAAGTTTCACATACCTCAACGATTTTTTCGTCAAAAAATTGTGCTTCATCGATGCCAACCACGTTAAAAGATTCGGCTAAATCGAGCAGCTGCAAGGAAGAAGTAACAGGCAGGGCATTTGCTTTATTTTCATTGTGGGAGACAATTTTGCCTGCATCGTATCTCACGTCAATTTCAGGTTTGAAAATTCCAACACGCATGTTGGCTATTTTTGCCCTATTCAGCCTTCTGATCAATTCTTCTGTTTTACCAGAGAACATTGATCCACAGACAACCTCAATCCAACCTGTCTTGCTATTATTATTGGGTTCTATAAACATAGAATGATTTTTCTGAACGCTTTATGTTGGTAAAAGTACCAAAAGCCTGGTAAACAAAAATGTTGAACTATTTTATTGAAGTAACTGGTGTTTTTCTATAAATGCTAAAACTTTTTTTGTCGCTCCTATGCGCTCTTCAACAAATTGTTTGGCAAGCAGATTTTTTTGATTCATTTGTTCTGGGTTGTTGAAAAGTGTAACAACAATTTTTATAAGTTCATCTTTGGTTGAAAAAGAGTGTGCAAGTGACAATTCAATCATCTCTTTTGCCTCATTTGATTTTGAGAAATTTGATCCAAATAGTACGACGTTTCCGTAAACAGCAGCTTCGAGAATATTGTGAATACCGGCTTTGTTAAATCCGCCTCCAACATAAGCGATGGTTGCATATCTGTAGAGCTTAGATAATAATCCAATACTATCAATGATCAATACAGTAGATTGTTCTGGATCATCAATCTTATCCAGTTCAGAGAATAAAATTGAGTTTGGAAACAAATCTTTTAGTACTGAAATGTTTTTCGTGGATGTTTCGTGGGGTGCAATGATGAGCTTAAGTGCAGGCTGATTGAGTTGTAAGGCAGATAACATTTTTTCATCATCATGCCAAGTGCTTCCGGCAACCAAAACTTTTTGGTTGTTGATGAATCGCTCAATACCGTTGTGTTGAAATGGTACTTCTGAAAGTGTTTTCACACGATCGTATCTGGTATCTCCACCTAGACTATAATCGGTCTCAATTTGGTGTGCTCTAAGCATATCCAATGCGTCATCGCTTTGGGCAAAAATATGGGTGAAAAGCGCTAGTGTTTTTTTCATGAAACGCGACCAAGGCGAAAAGCTGAATTGGTGAGGATAGACAACAGCGGAAACCAATAAACTCGGAATTCCTTTTGTATTCATCACCGATAAATAATTGTACCAGGTTTCATATTTGATAAAGATGGCCAATTGAGGTGCGGTTATTTCAAGAAATAAACTGGCATTACGTTTGGTATCCATTGGCAGGTAAAAAACCATATCAGCACCTGCATAATTCTTCCTGATTTCATAACCAGATGGAGAGAAAAAGGTCAGTAGGATACGGTACCCGGGATACCTAAGTCTGACTTCTTCTATAACGGGCCTGCCTTGTTCGAATTCTCCTAATGAGGCAGTGTGAAACCAAATAATGGGTTTTGAGCTTTGTCCCACTGCCCAACTCAAGCGTTCAAATTGGTCTTTTCGACCATTTACCCATAGCGCAGCTTTGGGGTTCCAAATGGATGCAACCCTTATGAAAAAAGGAAAGAGGTGGGCGAACAAATTATAAAAAAACTTCATTGTCGGATATCGCCTGCAAAGCTACGCTCTTCTGCAGGAATGGCTTCAATTTTCTTACCTTTGCCGCAAACTAAAAAACGAATGGTTCCTATTCAAATGGTCGACCTAAAAAGGCAATATCTGAAGATAAAGCCGGAGGTTGATGCAGCTATGGCAAATGTGCTGGACAATACTGCTTTTATCAACGGAAAAGCAGTGGCTGATTTTACACAACACCTGCAAGAATACCTCGATGTAAAGCATGTTATACCTTGTGCAAATGGTACAGATGCTTTGCAGATTGCAATGATGGCTTTGGGATTAGAACCAGGTGATGAAGTGATTACACCTTCGTTTACTTACATCGCTACAACAGAGGTGATTGCTTTACTCCGACTTAAGCCTGTATTTGTTGATGTAGACCCTGAAACATTTTGTATCGATGTTAGCAAAATAAGAGCCGCTATCACACCTAAAACCAAAGCTATTGTTCCAGTGCATCTTTATGGTCAGTCCTCCAACATGGAAGAGATCATGAAAATAGCAGAAGAGTACCAGCTTTATGTTGTTGAAGACAATGCGCAAGCAATTGGAGCAACCATCACTTTTTCCGATGGCACTGTACACAAAACAGGTACCATTGGTCATATTGGTTGTACTTCATTTTTTCCATCAAAAAATTTAGGTTGTTATGGAGATGGCGGTGCCATGATGACCAACAATGAATTACTTGCAGAGCGCATCAAAATGATTGCCAATCATGGTCAGAGTAAAAGATACTACCATGATGTAGTGGGATGTAATTCTCGTCTAGATACTTTACAAGCTGCAGTATTGGATATCAAGCTTCGTCATCTTGATCAATACAATGATGCAAGACGAGCCGTAGCGACCTACTATAACGATGCATTCAAAAATAATCCAAAAATTACCACACCAATCACAGCAGAAGGAAATACACATGTATTTCATCAGTATACCTTAAAGCTGGAAGGTGTTGACCGTAATGCATTACAAGATAGTCTTGCTGCTGTTGGTGTTCCTGCTATGATTTATTATCCTGTTCCAGCTCATCGTCAGAAAATGTTTTCGTTTTTGAATTTGCCTGAAGTTGATTTACCTGTAACTGATTGGCTAACCCATAGGGTGATTTCATTGCCCATTCATACAGAAATGGATCAGGAACAATTGGAACATATCGTTAAACATGTAAATAACCTTGTGAAATAAACAAACACCATGAAAATTGCAGTAATTGGAACTGGATATGTTGGACTTGTTACCGGTACTTGCTTTGCGGAGACAGGTAATGAAGTGACTTGTGTAGATATTGATCAGCGCAAAGTGGATATGCTCAACAATGGGCAGATTACCATCTATGAACCCGGACTAGAAAAAATATTTTTAAGAAACCTCAAAGAAGACCGACTCAAATTTACTTCTGATTTACAATCAGGAATTGAAGGTGCTCAAATTCTATTTCTTGCACTGCCTACACCTCCAGGTGAAGATGGCTCTGCGGATTTGAAATATGTTTTGGGTGTTGCAAAATCATTGGGCAAACTCATCAAAGATTATGTTGTGGTGGTTGATAAAAGCACAGTGCCTGTTGGGACTGCTGAAAAGGTGACAGCTGCCATTGCGGAAAATGCAACAGTGGAATTTGATGTTGTTTCAAATCCTGAATTTTTGAGAGAAGGGGTGGCAGTAGAAGATTTCATGAAGCCTGATCGTGTAGTGATTGGTTGTGGCACTGAAAGGTCAAAGAAATTAATGACTGAATTATATGCACCATTTGTACGCTCTGGAAATCCTTTGATTTTCATGGATGTTCGTTCTGCAGAATTAACCAAGTATGCAGCTAATGCTTTCTTGGCCACAAAAATCACCTTCATGAATGAGATCGCACAATTGTGCGAACGATTGGATGCTGATGTGGATATGGTTCGTCTTGGCATTGGAAGTGATGCTAGAATTGGAAAAAGATTTTTATTCCCCGGTATTGGATATGGCGGAAGTTGTTTCCCTAAAGATGTTCAAGCGTTGGTAAAAAGTTCAAATGAGGTCCACTACGATTTTCAAATACTGAACGCAGTAATGGATGTAAATGAAAAGCAGAAGTTGCATTTGATGCCTAAAATCAAAGCTTATTTCAAAGGAAATCTTCAAGGCAAACACATTGCGCTATGGGGATTGGCTTTCAAGCCCAATACAGATGATATTCGTGAAGCACCTGC
>JBEBDP010000054.1:0-6228 GCA_041156925.1 Bacteroidota bacterium
ACATATTATTTGGTAGTGAGTGGTACAAATATTCCTGCTCCAACACCTGCTGATGCAAAACAAGTAACAGTTACTGTATTGGCTGTACCGACTGCTCCTGTGGCGACCGTTACTCAGCCTACTTGTGAAACACCGACTGGAACAATTACCATTAGTGCACCAATGGCTCCTGGTAATACATATAGTTTGGACGGAGCAACTTACCTCAACAACACAGGCATCTTTGCTGGAATTATTCCTGGTACTTATGCTGTATCAGTAAAAAATGTAAATGGTTGTATCAGTCCCAATACCGTGGTTGTGGTTAATCCTAAGCCAGAGGGACCAGCTGCGCCTTCATTGAATATTACACATCCAACTTGTGATGTAGGTACGGGTACCATCAGCATCAGTTCTCCTAAGAACCCAGGTAATACCTATAGTATCGATGGGGTTGACTACACTAACACTACTGGAGTATTCACACAAGTTCTTGCGGGTACCTATAACTTAACTGTAAAGAACAGCAGTGGTTGTATAAGCACTGCAACTGTAGCAGTTGTCAATCCACACCCACTTACACCACAAATTCCAACAATTGAGATTACCAATCCATTGTGTCCAGAAAAAAATGGGCAAATAAAAATTCTTACACCTGTAGGTAATGGATTTACATATAGTATTGATGGTTCAACATATTTGAATATCACAGGGGTATTTACTTCAGTGGCACCAGGTGCATATAATGTTAGTGTAAAAAATGCAAGTGGTTGTGTGAGTCCTGCTGTAGTTGCCATCATCAAAGATCCGATAGTTGATGAACCGAAGCTTACTATAACAGCAGAAAGCAATCCAAATATTTGTGCAGGTACCAGCGTAGTACTAACATCTTCGGTATCTCCAAGTTACCAATGGTATAAGTATGGTGTAGCTATTGCCGGCGCAAATGCAAGGACCTTTACCGCATCAACTGAGGGAGTATATACCGTGAGTCGCTTTAATACAAATGGATGTATTCCAGTTCAAAGTGATGGTATTGAAGTGAAAGTTGTTGCAAATCCAATTGCACCATTGGTAACAGCAGATAAATTATTGTTTTGTTTTGGTGATAGCGTTGTGTTAAATGCAACATCATCAGTAAACGTGCAATGGTATAAAGATGGCATTCTCATTCCTGCTACAACTAAACGTTATGTAGCTAAGCAAGGTGGCACATACGCTGCCATTGCAGTCAATGATAACGGTTGTAGAAGTTCATTTAGTGAAGCAGTAGTATTGAATATGGTCGACTTACCGGTAACTCCAGTATTAACAATTAGTGGAACAGCTAAATTCTGTAAGGATGAATCTAGACTTCTAAAAGTTGTTATTCCTAATGGATTAACTGTGAATTGGTATAAGAATGGCACTTTGATCAATAATTATTCAAAAGATACACTTCGTGTAAATGAGGCTGCCGAGTTTACTGTGAAATTTATGAATACGAGTGGTTGTCTTTCACTTGTATCAAATAAAATCATTACTGAAATTGGATGTAACAATACAAATATTTATGTGCCAGATGTATTTACTCCGAATGGTGATGGTATCAACGATGTTGTTAAGGCAGTGTGTGTTGGTATAGCTAAGTTCAAATTCTTCAAGATCTATAACCGCTGGGGTAATATCCTCTTTGAAACTTCTGATGAATCTAAAGGATGGGATGGAAGATTCCGCGGACAAATTCAACCTGCTGATTCTTATATCTGGTTGGTTGAAGGTGTAGATACCAATGGTAAAGAGATTAGAAAGACTGGTACGTTGAATTTGATTAAATAGACTAAACCTATAAAAAAGCTTATGTTACTTAGAAGAATTATATACGTACTTGCAGGAAGTTTAATCATGCTGCAATCAAATGGTCAGGATTTGCATTATGCAGATGTGCAGTCGATGAACCTTTGGTACAATCAATCTTTGAAGTTGGACAAACAAAAAGATATTCGTTTCAATTTCAGGGATATAAAATACCAATCATTGGTTGCTTTCAGAAATGCAAGCATCATGGTCAATGTTCCTTTTGTAAAAAAAGGTACTGAAGGTTTTGATAAAAAGAGTTTTGTTTCTGCAACAGCAGCCGGTTCATTTGATAAGTCGAATAAAGGAGTGTTCAAGAACAATACGGGAATGCTCGGTCTCTCTTTTTCACAAAAGTTGAGCGCTAATGATCTTTATTTATCACTTGGTTTCCAAGGAATGCATACCAATACTCGATTAGGTGAGTTGGGTGGTAGCTTTTTTCCTGACCAATTTGATCAATATGGCCCAGTACCTTCTGTATCAAGAGATCCTTTAAGGGCGGGAAGAAGTTACGGATGGACAAGTTTCAATTCTGGTTTGTCTATTTTCCAAAATACACAATCAGTTGAATGGTATGCAGGTGCAAGTGTAAGACACTTGAACAGACCTTATACCGATGAGCAAAAAACAAAGGAATTCAGGTTGAAGCCCACACTTGGTGTTCAAACCGGATTTACTGTAAAGAATGAACTTAATCAATTTGGTGTATATGGCATTACCAATTGGAAAGCAGAAGCTGCTGAATATCTTATAGGTGCTAAAGTGCAACACAGTCTTGATAAGCCTTCTAATGATTATGAAGGGTCTTCTATTGGAGTAGGTTTTGCATTCAGAGTTAAAGATGCAGTTATTCCTAATCTTCAATTAAAGTTGAACAAGACTACAATAGCTGTTCATTACGATATTAATATTTCAGGTTTAAGAGCTGCTGGATATTCTAGACAGGGCGTTGAACTGATGATAGCACAAAAACTCAATTAAATTTTAAATAACTCAAACACTATAATATGATTCGTTTCAACAAGAGTTTATCCATGCTCGTACTTGTGCTGACTGTGTTTTCACAGGCGATGGCACAGCAAACAAATCCAGTGAAAGAAGGTTCGTCTTCTAACCGTTACAAATGGAACATGTTCGGATTGAACCGTGTGCATATTCAGGATTTTGGTCTTACTGATCAATATGCTGAAAATGGTAATGCGTCTGGACTAAATGGATTTTTAGGTAAGGCCAATACTACGGTAGGTTTCAGTTTTTACAACAACCTTTCAGAGAACTTTGCGTTCAGCGCTGATTTCGGTGTTGGTAATGGCTATATCTCAAGAAACAATGCAACTGCTTCTGATTTTCAGAAGGGATGGTCATCTAGCTTGAGAACTGATTTGTATTATCATTTTGCCGATTCTCGCTTACCTGCACAGCCTTTCTTGTTTTCTGGTTTACAAGGAAACCTTAGAAAAGGAAATGCATTTGTTTCAATGCCAATTGGTGTTGGTGCTAGATACATGGTCATGAACAATGGCGGTATGATATTGGCTCAAGTTGGATATGGATTGGGTTTGACTCAGCGTATGAGAAATAACATCACTTATTCTTGGGGTGTTTATATCGACTTGAAAAAGAAAAAAGACGGAGCAGTAAGCACTGAAGATGCAATGAAGGATACAGATAAGGATGGTATCATTGATACACAGGATAAATGTCCTAATGAGTTTGGTTTAATCAGCAACAACGGTTGTCCAATTAATGACAAAGACAATGATGGCGTAGCTGATGAGAAAGATAAATGTCCAAATGAATTTGGTCCAGCTGATAACAATGGTTGTCCAATTATCGATAGAGATAAAGATGGTGTAGGTGATAAGTTTGATAAGTGTCCTGAATTGCCTGGCCCTGTAAGCAACGATGGTTGTCCGCTTTCTGACCGCGATAAAGATGGTATTGACGATAACAATGATAAATGTCCAGATATTGCTGGTTCACCAGTAAACATGGGTTGTCCAGCTGAAGAAACAAAAATCGTTAAGAAAGAAGAAGATTTAGGTCCTTTGTGGATCCGTGAAGGAAATCACTTCCGTAGCATCACTGGTGATAGCCTTAAGTATGTGATTTATTTCGATTTTGATAATTCAAATTTGGTTCAAGCAAGTTTCAATTTACTTTCAGAGGTAAATCAATTCTTGAGAAAGAATAACAATTGGGAATGTTCAATGGAAGGTCATACTGATCTTGAGGGAGATCCTGATTACAATGTAGATCTTTCAGTTAAGCGCGCTAAGACTGCCAAGCAATACTTGATGAGCTATGGTATCAAAGCCAATAAAATTTCTACAACTGGTTATGGTAAGTCTAGGCCTGTGATTGCTACCTTCCAAGAAGATTTGGCATGGATGAACAGAAGAGTGGAAGTATTACTTGTAAAGAAAAGGTAGTTGAGTATATATTAAATGTCCAATAATAAAGCCCCCCGAAACTTCGGGGGGCTTTATTATTTATTATTCAATCAACAATTAGTAACCATCACCATCGAGTAGGTTTCCTAGTCCCCCTAGGATACTACCTTCTTCTCTTCTTGTTCCTGTACCGTATGATATGATTTTACTTGCTAGTCGGCTTACTGGAAGTGTTTGGATCCATACTTTACCCGGACCACGTAATGTTGCAAAGAATAGACCTTCACCACCAAAGATGGAGTTTTTGATACCTCCAATAAATTGGATGTCGTAGTCGACTGTCTGCGTAAATGCTACTACGCAACCGGTATCAATCTTTAGGGTTTCACCAGGGGTAAGGTATCTTTCGAAGACGTGACCACCGGCGTGTACAAAAGCCATTCCATCACCTTCTAATTTTTGCATGATGAAGCCTTCGCCACCAAATAAGCCAGTACCTAATTTTCGTTGAAAAGCTATGCCCACATTAACACCTTTTGCCGCACAGAGGAAGGAATCTTTTTGACAGATTACTCTTCCATCCATTTGCTGTAAATCAAGTGGAATAATTTTTCCAGGATATGGAGAGGCAAAGGAAACTCTCTTTTTACCGTGACCCACATTGGTAAAGGCAGTCATGAATAGGCTTTCACCAGTTAGAAGGCGTTTACCAGCAGAAAATAATTTTCCAAAAACACCCTGGTTTTGTCCAGATCCGTCACCAAAAATGGTTTGCATCTGAACACCGTCTTCCATCATCATGAAGCTTCCAGCTTCTGCAATGGCGGTTTCGTTGGGGTCTAGTTCAATTTCAACATATTGCATTTCCTCACCGACTATCTTATAGTCGATTTCATGGTTAGATCTGGTGCTGTATTGTTCCATTTTCAATTGTTTAAGTTGAAGACGATATTTTTAAGCTTTAGGTTGCACTTTACCATTCCAAACTGGTTTGCCTTGTATTCTTCTTGTCAGGTAAACAACACCTGTAAGGATAAAGAAGAATGGTCCGGTTAAACCAAGTATCGAAATCCATCTTCCTCTGAAGAACTTATTCATTGGACGCTTCAAGCGCTCAGCAATAAGATACATCGCTGGAACAATGAGCAAGGTCATAAAGAAGGCAAAGATCAAACCCCAAATGATGGTCAAAGCCAATGGTTTCCAGAACGCAGCATTATCACCCCCAAAGAAAATATGTGGATTCAAATCTGAGAACATGGTAACGAAATTGATGTTGAAACCAATTGCCAAAGGAATCAAGGCAAGTATGGCAGCAAGTGCAGTTAATAATACAGGTACAATTCTTGTTTTACCTGCTTCTATAACGGCCTCTCTGGTTTTCATGCCTCTTGCTCTGAGTTCATCTGCAAATTCAATAACCAGGATACCGTTCTTAACCACAATACCAGATAAACCAATGATACCAATACCTGTTGTTACGACTGCAAATGTTGATCTGAAGATGGCATAACCTAATAACACACCAATCAAACTAAAGAAGATTTCAGAAAGTACAATCACTGTTCTGCTGTAAGAATTGAATTGCAAAATCAAAATCAGCAAAATCAATCCAATTGCTATGAACAAAGCATTTTGTAAGAAAGCTGCAGTTTCTGCCAATTGTTCTCCTTCACCTGTCTGAGCAATGGTTACTCCCTCAGGTTTAGATTGGAAGGCATCAATTTGTTTTTTGATATCTTCATTCACTGCCTGTGGTGTATAGCCTTGTGAAGTAAGTACATTAGAGAAAATGGTGATTACACGTTTCTGGTTCTTTCTCTTGATACTACCATAGGTATTGCTGAGGTCAGCTTTTACCAAAGCGCTTATTGGCACCTGTTTAATCTGTCCACTAGTAAAATCACGATATGTGATTTTCATATTCAACAATTCAGAAAGTGTTTTTCTCTGTGTAGCATCATTTCTAAGAATGATTTTGTACTCGTCTTCACCAATTTTTAATTTCGAAATCTCT
>JBEBDP010000055.1:0-6524 GCA_041156925.1 Bacteroidota bacterium
CCAATGTAAAATGAAGAGCTATTGTATGCAGCAGCATATCGTTGCAAATAATTTGAATTGGTAAAAACTAGATCAGCCTTTTTGAGGAGTTTCTGTTCCATGTTTGAACCATTTCTCCTGAAGTAGGGCTGATTAATAAGATAATCTCGCAAGTAATATATATATAGCCGAGGCGAAAGTTCTTCTTTTAAAAATTGACCTTGAAAAAAGTCATTATCATTAAAAAGTAAATAATCTTTAAAACCCAATTCAGTTATAGCAAGTTGTATAGAAGCTGCAAGTTTTTTACAGTTTCTTTTCAACAGATAATTAAATAAACCTCCTTTAAATAAGTTGATCGATTCTAATACAAGGCCAGTATCAAGAACCCAAATGTTTGTTTGAACTTTAGACAGTTTGTACCCTTTTCGCTTTACGCCTAATACTTTAGAAGAGCTGTCACTAAACCATTTTTTTAACTCTGTACGACGATCAGAGGCACGATTAACATATAAAACACGACATGTTTTTGAAAATACCCTTGCCATATCTACACAGTTGCTTCCTAATGCAACATCCCATGGCTGCAAGCCAACTATAATGATATCATATTTTAAACCATTTTCTTGCATGGACATTTATCTTAAACCCTATATTCATTAATGTCCAATTGATTCAAAACAGAACCAAGGAATTTATCTGGTATTGTTCTAAAGTATTTTATAGATTCCTTATCCGCAGATTTAATTTCAGCATTGGCTGAAAAAATAGCCACAATTCCATCTACGTATTGAGATAACTCTTTTGCATCAGTAAATCCATTAAGCGGAGCTCCCTCGATAAATATAAAATCGTACATCGTTAAAAAGTAATCGAGGTGATTTAGGATATGATCTTTAGGCAATATTTCATTAGGAGTATAATCTCCACCTTTACACCCAATAATATCAACGTTTTCAACCCCTGTTGGACTAACCAACTTTCGTAGTGCAGTTTCGTCTGATGTAACCTTGTCAAATGAAAACATTTCCAAAGTTGGTTTTGCATCATTTAAAACAGAAAGATCATTATTACAAAAGTTAGTATCGATAAGCAATACTCTTTTCTTGCTCAAACTCAAACTAAAGGCTAGTGATTGAAGAAGAGTAGTTTTACCTTGATTGGGCTCTGTACTTGTAAACATGATTGTTCGCTTACCACTACTTTCTATTTCATACCTCATTTTTCGAAGGAACTCTCTGAAATTATTTGTTCTACTAGTTGTATTTTTTTTAATTTGAACGATGTGTTCTTTTAAACTAGAAGCTTTCAAATCTATGAAATTGATAACACCAATAAGTGGCAAATTTGTCATTCGCTGAAACTGAGTAGGCGTCTTTATCCTTTGGTCAAAATACGCAATCAATATAAATCCTAAAGAAGACAAAAGAAGACCAGCAAAAGTAGAAATGAACACTATTAAAAGCCGCTTTGTAGGCTCTGGCTCTAGAGCAGCTTGACCGTAAATAGTTTGCTTAAAATTTGACTGACCAGAATCCACTAACCCATCAACGATATTCATTTTTTCCTTAGCACTTGTGTATTCCATCATACTAAGCTCAATCTCCTTTTCTAATTGGTCAATTTTATAAGTAGAACCACGTCTACCAGAACTTCGTGGAAGAACAACTCCCATATTTTCCAATTTTGTACGGTAAAATTCTACTCTAGCATTAGAAGAACGAATTGCAGATTCGAGCTCAATTTTTTCCTTGCTCAAAGCATTTAACTGAGTAGATCTTGCAGAGTTGTCTGTCTTAACAGTTGAAGGAGCATTAGAAGCTAACGTTTTTAGCCTAACCTGCAATTGATCAATCTCTACTTTCAAATTTTGATCTGATGAACCACCTCTTATGTATTGATTAGTCAGGTCGTTATAGCGTCTTCGCAAATCAGCGTATTCCTTATTTGAAGGAACAGAAGTTACAGGCGCCTCTGATACGCCTAAAGACTCGATTTGTTTGTCGACTTGCTCTATCTGATAAGTTAAACTTTGTATTTTAGAAAGTTCATCAGCAATGATTGATTCATAATCATTTGATTTATTAATTCTTGCACTTGCTGCAGCATTAACAGATGAACTTACTGAATCCCTGACATAGCTGGATTTCAAAGCAATTTTATTCTTCAAATCAATTTCGCGCTGGTTGACAATAGAATCCAATGAACGCTTTGCTTCCATAGACCGCTCTCTTGTTGAAACCTCAAAATATCTTTGAAATTCAGTAATAAGCTCATTCACTACATACTCAGACAAATATGGATTTCCAGAAGTAAAAACTATGTTGATATAATCACTTCTTTGGTATCGATATACTTCTAATTTCTCACGTATAGATTCGATATCATAACCAAAGACTTCAATCAAAGTGATTATCTTTTTTTCTGATTCAATTGAGCCATTTAAAAGAGATAAATTATCATACTTATTGATTAAAACCGTTTTAACATCTACAAGATTTATATTTTCTAACCCTTTTGTTTCTGCAATTCTAGCGGAGTCAACACTAGAAAATTTATTTTCAAAATCGAGATCATGCAGCATTAACTTATAAGAGAGTAAATTCAATACTTTAGGGGAAGTGATATTTTCAACAGCATTGTTAAACTTGATGTCTATTTCTCCAATGTCAAAACTAGCATCTGAAAGCTTTATTTCTTGCCTTATTGTATATCCCGTTGAAATTTGTGAGCGAGAAACAAATTGATCCTTTAGAAAGAAACTAAAAATCAGTGCTACTACACCAGCTAACAATCCTGCCCCAATGATGTATTTTTTATTCTTAAATAAGATTCGAATGATATACGTGAGCTCCATTTTAATACGTTGATTTTATCAAAATAATTTTATCATCATTTGTCCTAAACAAATATTCAGTCTTGCCGCTTAAATGAAAATTCAATCCTTTTAGATAAGCCAAAAAATTACTGAACTGAAAAGAAAATATATAAGTCAGCAGATTTTTAGGCGCCGCAATAAGCAGAAAATAGAGTACAAAAAGAAAATAATTGATACCGTAGGAATTCCTTTTCATGTACAACATTCTATTCCTTGTTAACAGAAAGGTTTTAAATGGTGTATTTGTAGCCGTAGACATTGAACCTTTATGGTAGACACTTGCTTGTGTATGACAATAAATTTTATACCCTTTTTCTCTTATTCTATTTGACCAGTCCAACTCCTCATAATAAGCAAAATACGCCTCACACAATCCTCCAACTTTTTCATATACACCCCTAGAAATCATCATGGCAGCACCATATGCAAAATGTGTTTCAGTTATCTTACCTTGAACCTGCAAGTTTTGATGACTTGTTCGAATAATTCTGGACCTACCAGTAATGGGATGAACACGCGTATAGCCAGCATACTCAACACATTGCTTATCATAATAGGAATGAATAACCGGACTAACAATACCGGTTTGTTGATCTATGGAAAAAGCATCTAACAAGTTTTCCAGCAATCTAGGTGTGATCTCTGTATCGCTGTTCAAAAAGAAAAAAAAGTCTCCAGATGCCGCTTTTGCGCCAATATTGCATCCTGCAGAGAATCCGTAATTTGATG
Source organism: Bacteroidota bacterium (assembly GCA_041156925.1). Lineage (GTDB taxonomy): Bacteria > Bacteroidota > Bacteroidia > Chitinophagales > Chitinophagaceae > Pollutibacter. The sequence continues at coordinate 3,587 of JBEBDP010000055.1, forward strand.
GATTTAAAATTATTTTTATATCATTGATGATAGCTAAGAAATCTGCTGAAGGATTTTTCTTTGAACCATTGTCTACAACAATGATTTCTGCATTAGAATAGGTTAAATTCTCTTTAAGTGAACGAAGTAAATCACAGGTAATGTCTGTTGTATTCCAATTCAATATAATGATGGAAACCCTAGGCTTTAAATCAATATGTTTTTCTACTGCTATCATTACGTTCGATATGATCAATAATTTTGATTTTGTAATAAAGCACCTGGTGTTTTCAATATAATCCAAAGGTCATTTAAGAAACTACATTCTTTGGAGTAACGTATATCCAAATGGATACGATCTTGCTCATTCATATCCGGTTTTTCTTTTTTAATCACTTGCCATAATCCAGTAATTCCTGCCGGAGCATCAAAACGACTTACATATTCGTTGACCAATAACTTTTCTGCTTCATATAACGGGAGAGGTCGATTGCCAACAATTGACATATGACCCATTAAGACATTCAACAACTGGGGAAATTCATCAATACTCGTTTTTCGCAAAAATTTACCTACCTCGGAGACCCTAGGATCATTTTTGATTTTAACAAAGGCTCCCAATTCGTTCTCATTTCCATACATATTCAAATGTGAAATATCCTCCAAGGCTTGATCAGCACCATCACGCATACTTCTAAATTTAATCATTGGGAAGACCCTATAATGCCTCCCCACTCTCTTCGAAACATAAAAAATAGGGCCTCTTGATTCTAATTTTATAGCTAATCCTACAAAAATGAATAATGGAATGAGAAGTATTAATAAAATCAAGGAAATAGATATATCAAACAGTCGTTTGACAAACATCATTCTGGTATCAGATTCCTTATATGACTTTACCTTATCAACCTCTAGTAGCCTAGGCGACTTACTGCTTTGTTTGTATTTGATTAAAAACTGGACTTTTTTACTGATGAGTGCTTGATCATGGACATCCTCAAAGAAGTCATCAATGATGCCCAACTGCAACAAATACTGCATATCTGCTATGGATAAATGAACTGCATTCCATAGAATATGAATTGACTGTCCATCAGACTTGTTTCGCGAAAAATCAATTAATTCCTCTATATCAATTGCAGCTACTCCCAAATCCAGTAGAACGACAATAGGCGATTTACCATTGAACGCTAAATCATCAATGATAATTTTCTTAACTAAACTGATAACTGAATTTACTTTAGCATCACTTAGAACTATTTTCCCTCCAAAATGAATGGAATCAGCCTTAATAACTAGACAATTGAACATCACCCCCGCAATTGGAGTAAGCGTAGAATAGTCTTCTGTATAAACAATTTGTTGAGTAGCTTTCATTTAGGTTAGAGGATATAGTTGATTTAACTGATTTGACTATCGTTCTTGTGTTCTTAGGTATTTATAGTTATTGGAAATAAGTGCAGTTGGACTAAAAGGTTTAACGAAGATCTGAACGCCATCATCTTGCCTCAATGAATTAAGATTTGGCAACTCATTTTTCCCCGAAAGCACCACTACAGCTTTCTTGTAAATCTTACTTGACCGGATAAAGTGAATAAAATCTAGGCAATCAATGCAATGCTCATCCAAATCAATCACAATCATTTCAATCTCTTGAATTGCCTTTAAAATGGTAAAGCCAGAATAAACATCAATAGCAGAATAGAAAACAAAATCCTTATTAAAGATATTCTTTAATACAAGGTTCATTGATTTATTTGCATTGATACTTAAGACAGCTCTTTCCATTAAGAATTCTATTAACTAAATGAGTCATGCTAATGATCTCTTAGTCTTAAATAGAATATTGGAAAGTTTACGGGCTGCTTGGGAAAAAGAAATTTCACCAAGGTGTAAAAAGTTACACTCAGCTCAAAGTTATTCGTTTTGAAAACGAATACGTCTGAAGTTTTTGAACAATTTATTAAGGTTACAAACCCTTACATGTAGATTATACTACTGTTTCAAAACAAAAGAGAAAATCATTGAATTAGATAATCCTCTCTACAATTTTACCTGTTGCTTTTTCCTTGAGAATTAATTTCTTTGTTCCATAATGCGTCATCTCTTCTTTAACGAGATAATGATCAGCATCGAATTCTATCAAGTGACTATCCTTGGTTACGTCTGTTCTTCCTCTCCAATCATCCAACTGCACTGGCTCCCACTGTTTTGATTTTGCACTCTTATAGGCTGCATCCAAAACAGCGTTTACCAAATATCCATCATAAAATGTCTCTCTTGGCTTTGTGCCATTTTCATAGCAATTGAACATTTCAGTAAACATGTGATTGTACCCCAATTCATTCAACTCATCTCCTACTGGGAACAACCATCCAGAATTGGTTTCTGCTTTTTCAGCAACATAGTCGGCACCTTTTCCAGTGGTGAACATTTCAAATCCTGTTCTCAAAAATCCATTGATCCAAATGGTTCCTTCACTTCCCATTACCTCGTCTCTTAAATCCAATCCTCCGCGGAATGTCCAGCTGACTTCAAACTGTGCAATTGCGCCATTCTCATATTTCACCAAACCAATAGCATGGTCTTCTGCATCGATAGGTTTCACTTGTGTATCGGCCCAGCACATCACTTCAACCGGACGAATATCTTTTCCGATATAACTGCGGGTGATTTCAACACAATGGCACCCTAAATCCAAAATACATCCACCACCGGCTTGTTCTATATCCCAGAACCAATCACTGTGAGGGCCAGGATGCGCCTCTCTTGACTTAGCCCACAATACTCTTCCAACAGCACCTTTCTTTACACTGTCATATGCTTTTAAAAACTTAGGAGTATATACCAAGTCCTCTAGATAACCATTAAAAATACCTGCTTTTTCAACTGCTTCCAGCATGCGTTTTGCTTCAGTTGCATTGCGACCCAATGGCTTTGTCGTGATGATCGCTTTCTT
>JBEBDP010000056.1:0-12954 GCA_041156925.1 Bacteroidota bacterium
CACAACATCTTCTCTCAGATAGATCTTTTTTTGCAGGGCAAGATCTTCCGATCCTGTTTTTTCAGGAACCTGCGCTTCAATTCTTCCTTCTTGCCTGCCTGGCGAACCAGCTGGCAGGTCCGGAACCCAAATACCTTTTACACCATATATGATCTCCGGCCTGAAAAATAAAAAGAGTGCAAAACAAATGGTGATGAAATAAATCGAAGAGTTCAGAAGATTAGCAAGGTTCAATTCGATCTGAAAAAGATAAACAATGACTGAAGGCATGATACCGATCAATAATAACAGGATCAGCACAAAGGTCCATTGCATAAGAGATCTGTTCTCAGACCTGAATTCAACATTCTCATCCCTGTAAAAGGTTTCAGTCCAAAGCCTGGCCAGCAACACAACATAGAATACGGAAATGAAACTCCTGAAAACAAAATGGAAATAAGAAGGGAATAGCCAGGACTCCCTGATGATATACACATTATCCTTTGCAAAGTCGGCAAGCAGTTTCAGTCTTTTCTGGTCCCCATCCCATAAAAAATAAGGCATGAAATCAACCACATAAAGCATTACGGGAATAAGATGCAGCAGGTCGGTCTTTTTCCATCCCTCCTGTTTGAGGATCTTCCTGGTATACAGGTATGCCGAGGGATAGATCATATAAAGTGCCAGATTGCCCGTTCGCGCAAAATGCGGGACATCCAGGATCCACTTGGTTGAGAATAAAAGCAGGGTGAAGCTGGTATAACCGATAGAAAAAAGAAAAACACTGAAAAGCCGATTAGCAGCAAAGCCTTTCTTTGTAAAATTGAAATGGACCAGAAAAATAATGGCTATGAAGCCAATATTAATAATGAGCAGAAAATTCCATGGATCCATAACGGATAAGATATATGCCGTTAACTATTATATCGGGAACTTCAAATCAACCGCGATCAGCCATTCATTTTCTTGGCATCTTCCAGAAATTTAGCCAGTCCTATATCGGTAAGCGGATGTTTCAGAAGGCCCAGGATCGAATCCAGCGGACATGTGCATACATCAGCACCGAGTTCTGCAGCTTTCACGATATGTAACGGGCTTCTGATAGATGCAGCAAGGATCTGGGTTTTGTATTCCTGTACACTATAGATATGAGAGATCTGACCAATGAGTTCCATCCCGTCCCAGTTACTGTCGTCTATTCTTCCAATAAAAGGAGACATATAAGTAGCGCCTGCTTTGGCAGCGAGAATTGCCTGGCCTGCTGAGAAAATAAGTGTGCAGTTTGTTCTTATGCCGTTGTCAGAAAACCATTTTAAAGCCTTAATACCATCCTTGATCATGGGGACTTTTACAACAATATGCGGGTGAATGGCAGCAAGCTTCTTGCCTTCTTCCACAATGCCTTTGAAATCAGTACCCAGAACTTCGGCACTTACGTCACCATCTACAAGGTCGCAGATAGCTTCATAATGTTTCATCACTGCTTCTTCTCCCTTGATACCTTCTTTTGCCATCAGAGAAGGATTTGTTGTAACGCCGTCCAGTACACCAAGGTCATTGGCTTCTCTGATCTGGTCAAGATTAGCGGTATCAATGAAGAACTTCATATCAAAACTTTATGCTGGTTAGATTGGAAATAAAAAAAAGGCAGGTTGATTACATCACACCGCTCAACCACTTACCCTTGCTGCCTTCCGGCCCTGGGGGAGTTCAGCAGGAGCTGGTCGTGTAAGACCTGCCGGCGCAAAGATAGTAGAAATTAACGAAGCGAAGAATTGAATTGACTGTTAATTTGCCTTACTGCAACAAGTTCATCATAGCGTCCACCTAAAGGACGGTAATACACCAAAATCATATATTGATTTTCAGTCTCCCATGCATTTTGTTCGGTCAAGGTTGCATCAAAAACATCCTTACCCGAAGCAAATTGGTTTAGCACATATTGGTAATCATAATACCCCTGTTTTAGAAAAAGCGTTGCTTCATATATTCCTAAATCTGCATTGTAAATCATTTTAGCCGCTGGATCTTTTCCATAATTTGTTAGCTCTCCCATGATGACCAGATCTGCATTGGGATAAGATAATCCACCTGGCGCTTTGAAGCTAAAATGAACTTTAGCATAATCACCATTCCAAAAGGGATTGATATTTTCTATCGTTTCATGTACAAACAACCCATTTAAATCACGGTAATAAAAATATTGTCGTGGTAACCTTGGTGCATCCTCTTTAACAAACAACTCAAAACCTTTGTCGGTATTTTCCTGACGTTGCACCCTATCTCCCAATAGCCTGAAACTTCTAAGATTTAACCATCTGTATTCTTTGCCAGCAGGCATAGTCATTTCATTCTCGTTGCTGTATTGCAACTGATCCTGACGAATAAATGTTGGCGTATTCAAGAAAAGAGAATTATCCCATCGCAGATTTTGCAGTACCCTAATTTTAATTTGTTGTTGAGGATATCGCACATCAAAATTCTTGGTATCCAATTGAAACTGCAAACGATGATGTGTGAGAAAAAGCTGCTGATTACTTGGTTGCATCACCTGAGCTGACATAGATAGCTTTTGATCAACCACCAAGAAGCGCTTGGTGAATGCAAGTTTACTGGTATCCCCATTCACAAATACTTTGAGCAGGTAATTACCAGATTTTGTAGGCTGCAAGCTCCTATCAGGAAAATTAGCTTGGTAATGGGTATATTTTGTCAACGCAATAGCTGAATTTCTATAAGTGGCAATTCTCACTTGCGTATACCCTTTTGCATAATCAAAATAACTTAACTGAGCAGGTTTCCAATCTGCATTACAGAGCACAATGGTATAGAAATAATTTTTTACCCCACCTTCCAAATCATCAAAATGGAGCTCAAGTAAATCACTTGAGTTCAGCGCAATTATTGGATACGCTACTTGATCACCGAATTTTGAAAATTTAATTGATTTTATACTTTGATTGTACACTTGATCTGGTTCTCGTTGCGCCAAGAGCAGTTGGGAATAAATAAGTAATAAAAGCAAAAACGAGATTTGTCTTTTCATGGTAAACGATGATAATCGAAAATAATCAAATATTGATTTGTATTTTTACCCAACAAGTAATCTAATTGAATCTTCCGGTATACATAGCTAAAAATCTGATAAAAGGGAATAAAAAAGCTTTTTCCAGCTTTATCCTTCGTGTATCAGTTCTTGCAACTACCCTCAGTGTAGCTACCATGATTGTAGCCCTTTCCTTTATCAATGGATTTCAGCAGGTAGTTGCAGAAAAGATTTTTCATTTCTGGGGACATATCCGTGTTCAACACTTTGAACCACTAAAGTCCAGTATAGCCGAAGCTTCGGCCATCCAAAGAACTGTAGAAATTGAGGACAAACTCAAAAGAACAATTGGTATAAAATCTATCGCACCATTTGCCAATAAATCAGCTATTTTAAAATCTGCAGGTTCTATTGAGGGGGTTTTAGTTAAAGGAATCGACAGCACTTATCCACTTGAAAAAGTTGATCGGTTCTTAATCAAAGGCAAATGGCCTTCCTTATCTGATACTCTACATGCGAATGAAATTGCCATCTCATCTTATACAGCCAATCAGCTGAATATAGATCAGGGCGCATCATTACTTATTTACTTTATTCAAGAGAATGGTGAAATGCCAAAAACAAGAAAGCTCACTGTTAGTGGCATTTATAAGACTGGTATTGATGTTTACGACAAGGTATATGCTATCGGCGACTTATCGATGATTCAGCGCTTGAATGAATGGGATGCAGGTACGGTTAGTGGTTACGAAATTGATGTTGACGACTATAACCAAATGGATAATGTCTCTTTGAATATTTATCAAAATCTACCAACAGGATGGAATGCCATCACCTTAAAAGAACTTTCCCCTGAAATTTTTGATTGGTTACAATTGCAAGACACCAATAAAGCGATTTTAATTATTGTCATGATCATCATCGCAGGCATCAATCTAATTACTTGCTTGTTGATTTTGATACTAGAACGCACCAATATGATTGCCATGTTAAAGGCAGTAGGTGCCAAAGAAAATACCATACAGCAAATTTTTATTTATTACGGCAGCTGGATTGCATTGAGGGGTATTGGGTGGGGTACAGCACTGGGTTTAGGTATTTGCTATTTGCAGCAATACACAAAATTCATCAAACTCAATGAGGAAGCCTATTATATAGATGCTGCCCCTGTAGCCATAAACTATGTACAGATTACAATTATTGCAGGAAGCGCACTCCTTCTTTCATTAATGATCTTGGTTCTGCCATCCATCATCAGCAGAAAAATTAACCCATCTAAAGCACTACAGTTCAGATAAATTATTTGGTAAAATGTGATAAAATGATGGCAGTTGCTATACCAGCATTTAAAGATTCTGCTTTCCCAATTTTTGGGATGGTAATTGTTTGATTAGCCAAAACCATCACTTCCTTCGATATTCCGCTTGCCTCATTGCCTACAATAATTATTGACGGCTCTTTAACTTCAATCTCGTAGATGGAATTACCATTAAGGGCTGCAGCATATATGGCTACTCCCTTTTTTGATGACAAATAAGTTATGAGATCAGCATATTGAATATTCATCCTGAGCAAACTACCTTTTGCAGATTGTACCGTTTTAGGATTGTAAGCATCCACAGTATCCAATGAACAAACAATGCTTTGAACACCAAACCAATCACAGGTCCTGATGATGGTACCCAAATTACCGGGATCCTGTATTTGATCTAAGACAACAGTTAATTTACTTGTGGAATTATCTTTAGCCAGATGTGTTGGTATTTTCACAACCGCTAATACCTGATTAGGGGATTTAAGTTGTGAAATCTTTCCCAATGTCATTTCATCAATAACAGAAATCTTACTGTCCAATATTTTTTCCCTTACAACCTCATCTACCCATTGTTGGGTAGCGTATAAATGGACTATTTTATCTGGAAATTCCTGAATAAGCTCCCCCACCATTTTTGTGCCTTCAATAACAAAAACGCCTTCTTCTTCCCTGAATTTTTTATGGGCTAAACTTTGAATATATTTGACATCAGATTTAGTGATCAAAGTTTCTTCATTTTAAGTTGATTCAATTGTACAAAACAACCCCAAATAGATCGATTTTACTTTTTGTTCTACTGCTATCTGTTGTTTCTTGTACTGTGGTGAGGAAGTATCCAAAAGACACCCCATTTCACTTCGAAAATAATATAAAAATTATTGGTGAGGACAATAAGGAAGTTTTGCCTATTATCAAAGCCAACCTATTGGCTCAAATTGAAGATAGTGCCCAAATAAGGGTTGCTTCAAAAATCCCATGGCCATCATTTCCTTGGTTCATTCCTTCATCGGTAATGGAATACCCTACCGCCTTCAATAAGGCCCCAATTGAGCAATCGATGATCAATATGAGAAACATGTTGAGCAGTATGGGTTATCGAAAAAGTGAGATTGTATATGACACTACAGTTCTCGTTAAGAAAACACAACAAAGAGTCAGTGTTAATTTCAAGGTTAACACAGGACCCTTATATAAAATAGATACTGTTATCTATCTTTTTTCAGATAGTCTTTTACAAAGTATAGCTGCAAATGCTGTAGAAAAATCAATTCTAAAAAAGAATACACCGTTTAGTTATGATAGAATTGATCAGGAAATCAATCGCATGACAGATCTCTATCAAAACAATGGCTACGTAAAAATTTCCAAAGAAGATATCCTAGCTGAAGTTGATACGGTGAATACGCTTTTATTAAATGGCAAAATCAATCCATTTGAATTTTCATCTGCACTTGCTTTGGCATCACAAAAAGATAAAGAACCAGTTGTTAAGGTATTTATCAGACTAAGAGCCAACAGGGATAGCACACACGTGCAGCAATACCGTGTTGGTAAGATTACTGTTTATGCAGATTTAAAACCAGAAGAACGTGATACTGTTTTAACACCAAATGACAAAGACACATCCAACATCATTATTCATTCATTTTACAACACCTTCAACCCAAAATTCATAAAAGATAATCTGCAACTGCATGGTGGTTCATTGTTTAAAAGAGAAGACTATAACAAGACGTTGAATAATTTCAACAAATTGGGTACTTGGCAGAGCATAAATATGATTTCAGAGACAAATGATAAGGAGAAAAAAATAGATTATACCCTGAAATTACAACCAGCAAAAAGACAATATTTCAGTATCGACTTAGAGGGAAGTAGCATACTGAATTCTTCACAATTGGTGCAAGTGGGCAGCGGCAGAGTGGGTATTGCCAATAACTTTACACTGCGCAATAGAAATATTGGCAAAAGAGGTATACAACTTGAAAATAGTTTGAGGACAGGTATTGAGTTTAATAATTTTCAGAGAATTCTTTCAGGAGAAATAACCTTGACCAACCGACTCACCTTTCCAAGAATGGTTGCTCCAGTAAGTGATCGTTTTAAGTCGAACTTCCAACAGGCCAAAACAGTTTTTTCTGCAGACATATCCTATATCGATCGTTTTCGCTTCTTTAAATTGAACACCTTCAACACATTTGTTGGATACGAATGGAAGCCCAATTCGCATACAACATGGCAATTCAAGCCATTGAACCTGGAGTTTACACAGTTTAGACCAGATAGTCTTTTCATTGAATCTATTAGAAATTTTCCATTATTACTCTACACCTATAACAATGGTTTGATTATAGGTATGAATGCACTATACAATAAAAACCTAACTCCTAATAGTACAAGGAATCTCAATCTCTTGAAGATTTATGCGGAAGAAAGTGGACTTCTCACAGGAGCTTTGTTTTACGAGCAAACGAGAAATGGCAAATACCTGAGTAACCTATATCGCTTTGTGAAACTGGATGCAGAATACAAGCACATTGCCAATTTCAAAAAAAGTAGCTTACATCTTCGAGCATTTGCGGGTATCGGTCTTGCACTATCAACAGCATCTAGAAGAGGACAGGTTACGCTCCCCTTCTTTAAAAGTTACATGGCAGGGGGACCAAACAGCATGAGAGGATGGCCTTTGAGAAAATTAGGAATTGGCTCAAACATTTTCTATGATACGGTTGCAGCAGGAACCTTCAATGATAAATACGCCGACATGCAATTAGAAGGTAACATAGAATACAGATTCAACTTATTTCAATTCTATGGTTTCTGGATGCGAGGAGCCGTGTTTACAGACATTGGAAACATATGGTTCAGGAATGACTTGGATGGTACTTTAAAAAATGCAGGATTCAAGTTCGATAGATTAGGGCGTGATTTAGCAATTGCCAGTGGCTTTGGCGCAAGGGTCGACTTCAATTATTTCCTTTTAAGATTTGATCTAGGCTTTCCCATAAAGGATCCAAGATATGGACCTGAAAATATTGGCAACAGCAATATTGAACGATTCTTTACGCCTAATTCAGGTGGATGGTTTGTGAACAATCACTGGTCGAAGCCAGTATTTCAGTTTGCAATCGGTTATCCCTTCTAATTATCTTTCTTGAAAAGTAATTGATCAAATTTTTCTACCATCGCATAGGTAGCAGGACAATACTCAATATTCTGCTTATGAACATGGATGTAGTCCACCATTTTCTTTTTCGTCAAATGAGGAAATCCACTGCAATCAGCAGGCCTGATTTCATAAATCTTACACATGTTGGTCTTAAGATCTAAAAACTGACAAGGATTAATTTTATTGGTCCAATCATCATTATTATCCTTTACTAACCATTGATCCCTGAACTCCTTTGGTGTTTGTCCGAAATGTGGCGCAATACGCTTAATATCTTCATTAGTAAATGTAGGTGTCATTACTTTACAACAGTTTGCACACGACAAACAACTTACCTCTTTCCACACCTCTGGTTCGATTTTTTCTGCAAGCTGATCTAAATGCCTTGGTGGCTTCTTTTCTATTTTAGTCAGGACTAACTTGAGTCTCCTTTTGTTTATCTCTACTTTCTTCTTAAAACTTTTCAGGTTGATCTGCTCCATTATATTCAATAAATAACTTGAATAATCACTAATTTGAGGTGCTAATTTAGTGGAATATATCATTCATCACTGTTTAGCTGGAAAATAAACATTCATGTGGGACTCATTTAAGAAAGGTTTTCTTATTCATCTACAACTAGAAAAATCACTATCCCCCAACACCATTGAGGCGTATGCCCTTGACTTAGATAAACTGATTCAATTTCTTTCAGTCAAATCATTAGCAATTGGACCAGATGAAATTAGTTTGCAACTATTGCAGGACTATATCAAATGGATTACTGAATTAGGCATGAGTGAAAGATCTCAGGCTAGAATCATTTCGGGAATTAAATCCTTTTATAAATATTGCCTTCAGGAACAGATTACGCAAAAAGATCCGACTGAGTTACTATCAGCACCCAAACTGAAAAAAACCTTACCCGACACCTTGACCTTTGAGGAAATTGAACAATTAATTGCTCAAATAGACCTCAGTAAACCCGAGGGCACAAGAAACAAAGCAATGCTTGAAACACTGTACAGTTGCGGATTACGTGTTTCAGAACTCATCAACATAAGAAGATCGCATTTGTATTTAGATATCGGATTCATAAGGGTTATAGGTAAAGGAGATAAAGAACGTTTGATTCCCATTGGAACAGCCGCCATTAAATACCTGCAAATTTATTTGCAAGAAATAAGGTCAAAAATGCCTGATCAAAAGGGAAAAGAAGACATAGTATTTTTAAACAGAAGAGGAGGTCAACTTTCTAGAGTAATGGTTTTTTACATCATTAAAGACTTGGCTGTTAAAGCAGAAATCAAAAAGACCATCTCACCGCACACTTTTCGTCATTCATTTGCCACGCATTTGGTAGAAGGAGGCGCTGATTTGAGAGCAGTTCAAGAAATGTTAGGACATGAAAGTATCACTACAACAGAAATCTACACCCATCTTGATAGAAATTTTTTAAGAGATACCCTAAACAGATTCCATCCAGGATTCAAAAACAAATAACTTCGCATTTCGAAATAAGTATTTATGAATACATCTACATTGAGTCTTTTGAGGAAAGTCGGTATAGCTGAAGGCGTATCATTTTTGATTCTACTGCTCATTGCAATGCCTTTAAAGTATATGATGGGTATGCCTTTGGCAGTAAAGTACATAGGCTCAGCACATGGTGCTCTATTTGTGCTTTATGTTGGGCTTGCTTATTATGCCAAAGAAGTTTACCAATGGCCCTTTAAAAAATTTCTAATGGCTTTTATGGCCGCATGGCTTCCACTGGGAACACTCTTCTTTGATGCAAGGCTAAAAAAAGATGCCGAGTTATTATCACGCAAACAGTAATTAAACCAAATACAGACAACAAAACTTACCAAAATGAAAAAACTAATTTTAGGTTTAGCAACATTAGCCTTCTTCAACATTGCACAAGCGCAAGGGCTAAGAACCCCTTCTGCCTCCACCGCACAAACTGTGAAACAAGAGTTTGGATTGGGTAGTGTTGAGCTATCTTATTCAAGACCCAATACCAAAGGCAGAACCATCTTTGGCGATTTAGTCCCTTACGGAGCTGTATGGCGTACTGGAGCCAATAGTGCCACAACCTTGACTTTTTCTGATGAAGTAATGATTGGCGGGAAGAAAATTCCTGCGGGAAAATATGGCTTGTTGAGCATTCCTGGTGCTGCTGAATGGACCATCATCATCACCAAGCAATTGGATGTAACTTCCCCTTCTGCCTACAAACAAGATATGGATGTTGTAAGGGTTACCACTCCTGTTGTGGCAATGCCTTATGCCATTGAATCATTTATGATCTTTTTTGAAAAAGTAAGCAGCAATTCACTCGAATTGATGATTATCTGGGAAAAAACTGCTGTAAGTCTTCCTATCAAGGTAGACATTGATACCAAAATCATGTCACAGATTGACAATTTGATGAATGCTGACAACCGTCCTTATTTCAATGCTGCCATGTATTACATGGATAACAATAAAGATTTGAATAAGGCTGCAGAGTGGTTGGATAAGGCAACAGCACAATCACCAACCGCTTATTGGGTATGGTACCAAAAAGCAAGATGCCTTGCAATGCTTGGTAAAAAAGCAGAAGCCATGACAGCATCTAAGAAATCTTTGGAACTCGCAGTAGCAGGTAAGAACCCAGACTACGTTACATTGAACGAAAAACTTCAAGCCAGTTTAAAATAATTCAACCAAGTTTCGCATAATAAAAACGCTCATCTTCAACAGGTGAGCGTTTTTATTTTACAACATAACTAACCCAATGGTTGTCTAACTGAAAACAGTTGATATCTAGTGCTATTCCATGTTGCTTCTCAAAAATTACCTGGACAATCCCATCCTCTAACGAGTTTTTGGCTATGCAGATATCTTTTGCAAAATCAACACTTCCAATCCCCCACCATTTGTAAACAGCTTCCTTGATAGTCCAGTATTTTGTCATAAACAAAATCTTTTCCTCTTCTGTTTTCACTGCCAAATCTGCTAGCTCCACATCATTTAAAAATTTATGCTGAATTTTTAATACTCGTGGATGGATCTTTTCAGCATCAATACCCACTGCTTTATCAATACTTGTTATTGCAGCAGCAAGATCGTTTGTATGCGAAAGATTAAACTGAATGGGATTGCCCTGAATGAATGGCTTACCCGCTTCATTATTTTCCACCGCGTTAAAGGGGAAGCCTTCCTGCAGGGTTTCAAGCAAATACCTTGTTGCCAATTGCTGTAGCTGCCTTCCAGCATGGGCAGTATTTGATTGAAATGAAATTCGATCAGCAAAAAAACTCATTTGCTCCTCAATTTTCCAAATCCCCAATTTAAAATCGGACTCATTTTTTAACAACAACAATGCCATGGTGTAAAGTTAAGGGAATGCCGTTAGCAGCTTCTTGTTCAAAGTTTGTTGAAAAAAAATATTTCAGAACTTAAAGGGTATAACGAATTTAGGGGCTGAAAATTGAAGTGATGATTTTATCGGATAAACGTATAAAGGAAGAAATGGAGAAAGGAAGTATTAAGATCACTCCATTCGACAAAACATGCTTGGGAAGTAATTCTTATGATGTTCATTTGGGTAAATGCCTTGCTACATACAAGAACCATATTCTGGATGCTAAGGAACACAACCAAATAGAGTATTTTGACATTCCTGATGAAGGATTCGTTTTGTACCCTCATATCTTTTATCTGGGTGTAACGCTAGAGTATACAGAAACACATGAACATGTACCTTTTTTAGAAGGTAAATCATCAACTGGCAGATTAGGCATTGACATACATGCAACAGCTGGTAAAGGGGATGTCGGTTTTTGTGGTAACTGGACCTTAGAAATATCCGTTAAACAACCAGTTAGGGTTTATCATGGTATGCCCATTGGTCAACTTATCTATTTCCCTGTAGAAGGCGAAATAGAAGTGAAATACAACCAAAAATCAAATGCCAAGTACAGTGGACAGCCAGATCGCCCTATTGAAAGCATGATGTGGAAAAACAAATTCTAACCGAAACTTCTAGAATACCTCACCAAGACATTTCCTATAGAAGTATCCTGGTGGTTATCCGCTATCCTGCGCTATTGTCTTTTCTCGGGATTTTATCCATGGCCATCTTTCATTTCCCGCTGTTTTTCAATAAAAAAATAGGGTTCTATAAATTAATGGGGACCGGCAAAAATGGAAGTTTTGATATTTGGCCAGATTTCCGACAGTGGTCGGTAATGTTGTTCTACAACAAATCGCTCTTCAATGATGTATCAGGCAAATCAATCGCAAAAAAATTATTGGGAACCTTTATCAATACATGGCTTAAGCTCTCCCAAGCTAAAGTCCGTTTTATACATCTAGAACCCTATGCTGGTCATGGTAGTTGGGACAACCAATCTTTCATCAGCCAAAGAAAATCAAGTGAGGAACCTGTTGGAAGGATAGCAGTGCTCACAAGAGCAACCATTAGGCTCACTAGGCTAATCGCTTTTTGGAAGGCCGTACCCTCCACCTCTTTTCAACTTGATCAACATCCTGGATTTGTATTTTCCATAGGTGTTGGAGAGATTCCCCTAATTAAACAGGCTACGTTCAGCATTTGGGAATCTGAGGCAGATATGAAGTCGTATGCCTATAAAATGAGGGCACATCAGGAGGTTATCAAGAGGACCAGAGATGAAAACTGGTATGCTGAGGAAATGTTTTTGAGATTTCGTCTACTAGACGATGTTTGTTAAACCATTAACCTGTCCAACATGAAAATACTTCTCACTGGTTCAAATGGCATGCTAGGTTCAAGCTTAGCAGAGAGATTATCTCAATCAGCACACCAAGTTTGGGCAACTGGAAAAGGAGAATGCCGGTTAGCATCCCATTTGTTCCATGCTAATTTTCATTATCAAAGTCTGGATATTACCCAAAAAGAAGAAGTTGATGATTTGATTAATTCGATCAAGCCTGACACAATAATTCACGCAGCTGCTTTAACACAAGTAGATGATTGTGAACATAATAAAAGACTTTGCTATAGTGTTAATGTAGATGGAACTCGCCATTTATTAGCGTCGGCAGAAGACATTAATTCTCGGTTTTGTCTTGTTTCCACTGACTTTGTATTTAGTGGCGTAGATGGCCCTTATGCTGAAACTGACCCTACAGGTGCAGTGAATTATTATGGTCAAACCAAAGAGTTGGCTGAACAATTGGTGATTGCAAGCCGACTAAATTGGAGTATTGCAAGAACGATTTTGCTCTACGGAAAAGCAGATCCAAGCAAACGGTCGAATTTCATCTATTGGGTAAAGCAGAATTTGGAATCAGGAAAACAGATCAGGGTTGTAAATGATCAAATAAGAACCCCAACCTATATACCAGACTTGGTCAATGGGATAAGACTCATTACAGAAAAAGGAGCCAGTGGTATTTTTCACCTTTCCGGGAAGGACATACTTACCCCCTATC
>JBEBDP010000057.1:0-2945 GCA_041156925.1 Bacteroidota bacterium
CTAACCTGTGTTTCATGTATGATGGCAGCTTGTTCTAAAGAAGAAGATAATGGTGGTGGTGGAAATAATCCAGTACTTACTATCGATCTTTCAACACAATTGAGTGCTGTAGGGGATTTTGTTGCAGCTAGTGGTATAATAGTTGTTAGAACGGCTACTGGAAATCAAGCCTCAAGTTTTAAGGCTTTCTCTAATGTTTGTCCTCATGAAGCAGGTTCCATTTCTTACAACAAGACTACTACCGTATTTACTTGTGCTAAACATGGTGCTACCTTTAATCAGTCGGGTGCGGTTACAAGTGGACCAGCTACTTCTGGTATGTCGACTAAAACAGTGACTGTTACCGGGACTACTTTAATAGTATAAGGCTAACTTTACTTCATGGCATCCAAACTTTTTATGGTACTTATCGGGTGTAAGCCTAAAGGTAGGCACACCGAACAACATGATATTTTCTTTGGGATAGCTCCTTCTATGAAGGAGCTCCTTCCTCAAATCATTGCTTTTTGGCCAGAAGCTGAAGGTGATTTACATATCGATGGTTGGAGGGAAGTTAATCAAGTGGATGGCTTCAACATAAAAGTTATAGATCGTAAAAGTCCTCCAACTCAATCATCATTTCCAACAACCCAA
The DNA here is from genome assembly GCA_041156925.1 of Bacteroidota bacterium. Taxonomy (GTDB): domain Bacteria; phylum Bacteroidota; class Bacteroidia; order Chitinophagales; family Chitinophagaceae; genus Pollutibacter. The sequence goes on from JBEBDP010000057.1 coordinate 634, forward strand.
TTGTTCTTTATCAACTTAGGGGGGTATAAGGAAAATGAGTTTGATGAATTTCATTACAAGATGTTGGTAGCCTCACAAGACAAAGCTGAGGCTGTTAAACGTGCTAAATCGACTGCTTTTTATAAGCATACACAATTTGATGGTGCGAAATCTCATATTGACGACAAATACGGAGTTGACGTAGATGATCTGTATCAAATTGAAGAAGTGCTGGATGAAGCACTAAAAAATCAATACTGTATAGATCTAACCCCAGCACTAGATAGGGTTGAGGATCAATTGCAGTTAGGGTATTTCAAATTGACTTCTTTCGTCTGATCTTTAATTGCTTTTTTTGCTACATTCATAGAGCAGTAAAACTTGCTCAATGATTACATTCCTTAAATTTTCCTGTATTACCCTTTCAATAAGTTTGTTTGCATTATCATGTTCCTCGCCTAAAGGAGAAGATGAATGGTCTGAAGAAAAAAGAAAAGTAGTTTATTCAACCGACTTTACACCACTATCTCCTGAAGAGAGTATGTCTCGCATACAATTGCCACCTGGTTATAAAATTGAATTGGTTGCAGCTGAGCCTATGGTACAAGAGCCAGTTGCGCTATGTTGGGATGGTGATGGTAGGATGTATGTGGCAGAAATGAACACCTACATGATTGACGGAAATGGCACAGGCGAGTTTGAGCCAGTTAGTCGTATTAAACTCTTAGAAGATCTTGATGGTGATGGAAAAATGGATAAATCGACCATTTTTATCGATAGCCTAGTGATTCCCCGAAGTTTGTTGGTTGTAGGGGATGAATTACTTGTGGGTGTTACCAATAATCAAAATATTTATAGTTACAAGGATACCAACGGAGATGGCAAGGCAGATCAAAAAAGATTGGTTTTCAAAAATGATGTTTTGGATATTCGAAATTTGGAACATCAAAATGGTGGATGGGTTTGGAACATCGATAACTGGATTTATCCAAGCAGAGATAATCTACGTTACAAATATATTAATGGTCAGCTTATTGCTGATACCATGATGGATAATATGATTGGTCAGTGGGGTATGACCACAGATGATTATGGAAGGTTGTTTTATTCTGAAGCTGGTCCGGGTTTACCTGCCGTACAGATACAACAAATGCCCGCTTATGGTGCACTTAATTTTGCTGATCAATATTCGGAAGATTTTATAAAGCCATGGCCAGTGGTTAGTACGATTGATGCTCAGAGCGGACCTGCTGTTTTAAGATCGGAAGACAGTACACTTAAAGAATTCACTTCAGGTTGCGGGCAATCTATTTTCAGAGGTGATCGAATGCCTGATGATATGATAGGTGACTATTTTATTCCAGAGCCTGTTGGTCGAATTATTAAACGAGGAAAAGTAATCAATAAGGATGGAAAGATTGTGATTGAAGATGCATACAAAGAGAAAGATTGGTTAGCGTCGACTGATTTAAATTTCAGACCACTGAATACCTATACTGGTCCGGATGGATGTTTCTACATCGTTGACATGTACCATGGAATCATTCAAGAATCTGAATGGACCAAGCCTGGAACTTATTTGGGTAAGTTGATTGCTCAAAAAGAACTCTATAAGAATAGAGGAATGGGAAGAATTTATCGTGTTGTACATGAAAGTAAACAACCTGATAAAAATAAACCTCAATTGCTAAAAGCGAGTTTAGAAGAATTGGTAAAGAATCTGGGTCATTCCAATGGATGGTGGAGAGATCAAGCACAGCAGTTGCTGATAGTTAGAAATGAACAATCAGCTGTCCCATTGTTAAAAGCAATGGTCAATAATCAATCTTCTCAGCAGTATCCCTCAGGCGAAAAAGCTGTTGTTCATGCATTGTGGACATTAGAAGGTTTAGGGGCGATTGATAAAGAGATATTGGGTGTAGCATTTAAACATCAGCATCCGCAAGTCAGGAAGGCTGCAGTTTGGATCAGTGAGCAATATATTAAGCAACAAGATTCAGAAATAATTGCCCTGTTATCATCATTGAAAAACGATGTTAGTCCGGATGTTAAATTTCAGTTGACGCTTTCATTGCGTTATGCAAAAAATAATGATGCTATACAATTGCATCAAGCATTGATTGATGAAAACAAGCAGAATGAGATGATTCAATTCTCTCATACAGTTTATAAGGAGAGTAAGCGGACAAAAGAACTCGAAGAGCAAAGGACCAAAAGTTTGTCACCTATGGAGCGCGACTTGGTAAATAAAGGAGCAAAGATTTATAAACAGTTTTGTATTGATTGTCATGGTGGTGGTGGAAAAGGTATTCAAGTAGAAGGAAAGTCGATGC
>JBEBDP010000058.1:0-3451 GCA_041156925.1 Bacteroidota bacterium
AGTACGAATGATTAACCCTCTTGTATGATGTGGTGTACTCATTTTATTTTAGAAAGAAAATTTTACCAGCCACTTGCTGTGTATTGAATTCATTAGAGACCAAGATTAAATAAGCTCCAGATCCAACTCTTTCACCTTTATAATTTTTGCCATTCCAAATAGCTTGCCCTCCTAATGATCTTGTCTTGAAAACTAACCTTCCATCCAACTCCGTAATACTTACCCAAGCATTTTCAGGAAGATCACGAATGGCAATAGTACCTGAAAACCCTGGTGGGACAGGGTTAGGGAATACAAAAGGTTTTTTAATTGAAACGACTGGCTCGGTTGAAGTACCTCTGAAAGAACAGATTCCTTTTTTCGTCATGAAAAAAACTTCTCCTGATTTTGGCTCAATAACTATTGAGAAAATATCATTATCAAGCAGGTTACTATTGGATGAAGTAAACTGATTGATCACTTTTTGTCCGTCAGCACTTAACAACCACACACCATTTGCAGTAGCCATCCATTTTCTATCAGCACCATCAATCTTAATATCGTTGATTTGTTCTTCGGCCAATAAACGGCCTGCGAAATTATCTTGTTGCACGACTGGCAAAATTGCTTCACATGCTGATGAATTAAATAAATCCTCTCCACATTGAATGACAGCAACTCCTTTATCTGTCCCTATCCATACAAAACCATTTCGATCACTGGCCATGCTGGTAACCTTATTAGATGGCAAATTCCCTCTACCCAATCCTTGTTTAAAATACCGCCATCTGTCGTCTGCTAAACTTTCTAAACTACTACCCTGATCGAAACATAATAAGCCATCGTTACTTGAAGTTGCAATCCATTTCCGATTTTGATCATCCACAATAATTTTCGACAACCCAAGATTGGCGTATACAAAGGGAATAGTAAACTTTTGAACACCTCCATCTGTTTTCTTTACTATCAAGCCTTGTTGAGCACCGCTGTTGGTCAGCCACAAATGCTGATCCCCATCCATAACCAACCCACCCACATTAAAAATACTCGGATTGCCAATCTCAGGCGAGATAAAACTATTACGGTTATATGTTTTGATGGTATTGTTCTTTGCTATTTCAATTAATCCACCATTTGCAGAGGATGCAAAAATGGATTCTGACGATTTCTCAAATACAACAGATCGAATATCACCAACACTATCCAAGGATGGGAAAATGGTTGATGTTATACTCTTCCATTTTCCGTCAGCAAAAGAATAAATGCCGTTCCTTATTGCTGGCTGAAGAGGTAGACTGGAAATTTTACCAGAAGCAACAAAAATTGTTTCATCAACATGATCTCCTTCACCATATGCCAAACCAGTTGGTGTTTCGGGAAAAACTGGAAGATCATTTGTGGTTGAAATATTAACAAGTCCGTTGTTGAGGTCACCAACCCAAACAACACCATCTACAACAACTGCATCTGTAGGATGGGTAAGGTAGTTAGCATTGACTATTCGTGCGGCTAGAGATGTTGGATCAATCAGAACAGCTATCCCTTTACCCGCTTTGGTTTGCCCAACAAACAATTGATCATTGACAACTGACAGAGCAGTAATTGGGCTATTGTTTGCATACAAAAAATCCCAACTTCCATTTTTATTGATAAGCAAGGAATCATTTCGTTGAACAACAAGTTGATTCTTCCAATTGACTATACGTTCAACGGCAGAAAATCGATTTAGTATTGGTTCATTTGTCCAGTTGCGAAAATCATTTAAACTGGCTGATGTGAAATTGGCGCGAAGTAAACCATTTTCTGTAGCGGCATATAAAATACCATTCAACAAAGCGGTTTGAAAAACTTTTATGGCAGTTCCTTGCAGACCAATCCGATAGGTGCTCTTGATTTCAACCCTATCTGAATTCACTACTACGATACCCATGTTGGTCGACAAATATGCATCGCTACCAATCCAATTGATGTGGTTGATTGTTCTGTCTTCCCTAACATTTGAAATCATCAAATCAGGCAGGTTTCTAATTTGATCTCCATCAAGCAGGTCGAGATCCGACTGCTTATAAGCAAGTAAGATTTTATTAGAGTTTGGATCTTTTGAAAGCAACTTCAAATCCACTTGAGACAATCCACTTGATTTGGTTTTTGTGCTTATTTCACCAGAGGCAGGCAGATAGTCAAAATAGCCATACGCAGTACCTGCCAAAATTGCATTATCAATTGTAGCTAGTGAAACTACAGATCTCATTGGGAGATGGTCCCGCCATTGACCAATTGCTGGCAGCCCTTGCGCAAAGGATAGTCGTCCGCATAAAATAATCAACACCAAAAAAATGTACGACTTCATCCGATAAAATTAATGAATTGGACGCAGGCATAATGATATAAAAAGTGACATCGCTTTACATAATTGCTTTCCTTTGCAAAAAAAATACCATGTGGCATTGGCTGGGTAAGTCCATACTGCGTTTTAGGATCCAATTGATGATTGCAACGCTTGCACTAACCATAGGCTTCGGCTATATTGGAAGCAAGGTACAGCTGAGCTATGATTTTTCAAGAGCTATACCAACCGATAACCCTAAATACCTTGCTTATTTAGATTTCAAGAAAACATTTGGCGAAGACGGCAACTTGCTTACCGTTGGATTTACCACAGATAACTATTTCTCTCTAAAAAATTTCAATGCTACTTCGTCTTTCATAGAGGAAGTAAAAAAAGTGAAGGGCGTAGAAGATATCATCAGTGTCAATGGAGCCGTCAGTTTGAAAAGAAATGACAGCACAGGTAAGCTTGATGCCATTAAAATTTTCCCAAGTGCGGTGAACGATCAAGCTGACTTAGATAGTTTAAAACAACAATTTTTCTCACTACCATTTTACAAAGGTCTTTTATACAATCCTACATCAAATGCTTATTTAATTGGGTTAAGAATCAATAAAGATATTCTTGCGTCAAAAGCAAGGGAAAAAACAATAGGAGAGATAGAAGTAGTAGCTGAAGCCTATGCCTCCAAAACAGGATATGATATCCATTTAAGTGGACTACCACTGATCAGGACCAATGTAGCCATGCGAATTGCCAACGAGCTGAATTGGTTTTTATTTGGTTCACTTGTTTTATCAGCATTAATCCTTTTCATCTTTTTTAGATCCTTTAGCACTACCTTATTATCATTGAGCGTTGTATTAATTGGTGTGATTTACAGTTTAGCCACTATCCATTTATTTGGCTTTAAAATAACCTTATTGACAGCTTTGATTCCACCATTGATTGTTGTAATTGGTATTCCAAACTGTATCTATTTCCTCAATAAATTTCATACTTCCTACATCAAATACGGAAACAAAGAGAAGGCAATTGTTGAAATGATCAGCAAGATGGGTATTGTAACGCTGTTTTGCAACATCAGTGCCGCTTTGGGTTTTGCGGTCTTTGCACTGACCAAAAGTTTGATCCTTAAAGAAT
>JBEBDP010000059.1:0-10462 GCA_041156925.1 Bacteroidota bacterium
ATTCAAGAAAGAGAAAATGAGTTGGTTGTAGGTACCCACGGAAGAAGTCTTTACATAGGTAAACTCGACCTCGTTCAACAGCAGGCAAAAAACAAGAAGAATAAATAATTACTTAAGGAGAAATTGCAGGGCAAGTTTATACCCTTCCAAACCGAGCCCTGCAATTGTTCCTTTTGCTTTTGCAGAAACATGCGATAGCTTTCGGAATTCTTCACGGGCATGTATATTCGATATGTGCACCTCTACTACCGGCACATTAATTGCAGCAATTGCATCTCCTATAGCAACAGATGTATGTGTATAACCAGCAGGATTGAGGATAATCCCATCAGCAGTATTTCCAGCGTCTTGGATGGCATTGATCAACTCACCTTCAATATTGGATTGAAAATAAGCAAGCTCTACTTCAGTATACTCTTTTTGGAGTTGTGCAAAAAAAGAATCGAATCCTTCCGATCCATATACATCAGGTTCTCTCTTTCCGAGAAGGTTCAAATTCGGTCCGTTGATGATGACAATCTTTTTCAAATCAGTTATTCTGTATTAAAGATATGAAATCATCGAAAAGATAACGACTATCATGTGGACCAGGAGTTGCCTCAGGATGGTACTGCACAGAGAAAGCAGGACGATCTTTCAAACGTATACCCTCAATTGAATCATCATTTAAGTTTACGTGCGTCACTTCTACATGCTCAGCATTTCTAATGGATGCAGCATCTACTGCAAATCCATGGTTTTGTGTAGTGATCTCACAGAGTCCTGTCATCAAATTCTTCACAGGATGATTCAATCCTCTGTGTCCATGATGCATTTTAAAGGTTGGGATGCCATTGGCCAATGCTAAGAGTTGGTGACCAAGACATATACCAAACACAGGTTTTTTTGTTTCTAGGATTTGCTTAACGGTCTCTACAGCATAACCCATTGAAGCTGGATCACCGGGACCATTTGATATGAAATAACCGTGTGGTTCAAATTTTTGTAGTTCTTCAAAGCTAGTCTTGGCAGGATGAACCCTAACATAAGCACCTCTATCAGCCATACATTTGATGATGTTTCGTTTAACACCAAAATCAAGTACTGCTATTCTTATAGAAGAATTAGGATCACCCATGTGATAAACTTCTTGAGTAGACACGATAGAAGCCAGTTCTAGTCCGTCCATCGAAGGCACCTTACTCAACATCGCTTTAAGTTCTTCTACGTTTGTATTATCAGAAGATATGATACAATTCATAGCACCCTTCTCACGAATATGCGTTACCAATGCTCTGGTATCAACATCTTCAATTGAAACAACTCCTTGTTGTTCAAGATAATTATGCAAAGAATCAGTGGCCATCAATCTGCTGTATCGCTCTTCCAAATTTCTACCAATCAACCCCTTGATTTTTACAGTTTCACTTTCCACATCTTCAGGCTTCACACCATAATTTCCTGTGTGAACTGTGTTCATGATCAAGACCTGACCATAATAACTTGGATCTGTGAATACTTCTTGATATCCTGTCATGCCTGTATTGAAACACAACTCACCCGATGTAGTTCCAATCTTTCCAAAGGAACGACCATGAAATACCATTCCATCTTCTAGTACCAATACCGCAGGAACCGACTTTACTTCTTGATTAGGCATGAATTCTAATTTGTATGCAAAATAAAAAAGGCAGGACCAAAAGACCTGCCTTTAAAAAGATAATTTATCAACATTTTCTTATTCTGCTGATTTTTGCTCTTCAGAAGTTGATTCAGCAGCTGGAACTTCTGCAGCAGGTGCTTCAGCAGCTTTCTTCTTACCAGCACTACTTCTTCTTGTTTTCTTGGCTGGAGCGGCAGCTTCTGCTGCACCCTTACCATAGATTTCGTTGAAGTCAACCAATTCAATCATTGCTCTTTCAGCATTGTCACCAAGACGAATACCCAATTTGATGATTCTGGTGTAACCACCTGGACGAGCAGCAACTTTTGGACCCACTACAGTGAAAAGTTCTTTCACAGCAGCTTTATCTTGAAGATAAGAGAATACAATACGGTGATTGTGCATGATCTGCTCTTTACTTTCCACCTTCTTTGTTTTGGTAATCAAAGGCTCAATGAAAGTACGCAGTGCTTTTGCTTTAGCATGTGTAGTTACAATACGCTTGTAAGTAATTAACTGAGATGCAAGGTTCGACAAGAGGGCTTCGCGGTGTGCTTTCTTACGACCTAGATTGTTGATTTTGTCTCCGTGACGCATGACATTTTGTTTTTAGTGCTGTACCGTGTCAGGAATTACAGCCTGTTATAAAATAAGGATAATCCTTGTTTCTACTAATATTCTTCTACATCAATACCGAGCTTCGCAAGATCCATACCGAAGTGTAGACCTCTTTCTTGAAGAACCTGTTCGATTTCAGACAATGATTTTTGTCCGAAGTTTCTGAACTTCATCAAGTCTTCTTGCTCATACTGAACCAACTGGCTCAAGCTATTGATCTTTGCAGCTTTCAAGCAATTGAATGCACGAACTGAAAGATCTAAATCTTCCAATGGCGTCTTCAATACTTTTCTCAATTGCAAAGTCTGCTCATCTACTAAATCTTCCTTCTTCTCTTCTTTGTTATCGAAGGTGATGTTCTCATCAGTGATGATCATCAAATGCTGGATCAAAATTCTTGAAGCTTGCTTTACAGCCTCTTCAGGATGAATTGTTCCATCAGTAACAACATCCAACAACAATTTTTCGAAGTCGGTACGCTGCTCAACACGGGTATTTTCAATTGCGTATTTCACATTCTTAATTGGTGTGAAAATAGAATCGATAGGAATATATCCGAATGGAGCTTCTTTAATTTGGTTGTCTTCAGCTGGAACATAACCTCTACCCTTTGTGATGTGAAGTTCGATGTTCAATTTTGCTGAAGGATCCATTGTGCAGATCAATAATTCTGGATTCATTACTTGAAAAGTTCCAGTTACTTCATCAATCATACCTGCAGTAAACTCAGACTTTCCTTTGATAGAAAGTGTAAGCTTCTCTGATTGTACATCATGATCAAGTATTTTCTTGAATCTGATCTGCTTAAGGTTAAGAATAATTTCAGTTACATCTTCAACAACTCCTTTTAAAGTTGCAAACTCATGATCTGCACCTTCAATTACGATACCAGAAATAGCATAACCTTCAAGAGAGTTCAATAAAACCCTGCGAAGTGCATTACCAATGGTAACACCATAACCAGGTTCAAGAGGACGGAACTCGAAAGTTGCTTCGAAATCGGTAGCTTTCTGGAGGACAATTTTGTCCGGCTGCTGGAAGTTTAATATGGCCATTTTAAATCCCTTTTTTGTTATTAAGCTCGGTTACCCGAGAGATGATATGAAAACCAGATACCCGCAGGTATCAGGCAGATTACTTAGAATACAATTCCACAATAAGCTGTTCCTTGATGTTTTCAGGTACATTCTCCCTTTCAGGATATGCTACAAATGTACCAGTCAACTCAGCCTCGTTGAAATCAACCCAGCCAATCTTTGGATTCTTCGGTCTCATCAGAGATTTCAATGCTTCATTTTCTTTACTCTTGTCAGCTACAGTTACAACATCACCTGGCTTAAGTTGATAAGAAGGTATATTCACCACAACATCATTTACCATGATGTGCTTATGTGAAACCAACTGTCTAGCAGCTGGACGTGATGGGGAAATACCCATACGATATACTGTATTGTCTAAACGAGCTTCAAGCAATTTGATCAAGTTTTCACCAGTTACGCCTTTAAGACGAGCTGCTTCTTCAAATGTTTTGCGGAACTGACGCTCCAACAAACCATAAGTGTATTTTGCTTTTTGCTTTTCCTTCAACTGGATAGCGTACTCACCCAACTGCTTACGCTTGCGTTGAGCACCATGCTGACCAGGAGGATTACTGTTTTTGTCGAGATACTTTCCGTTTCCGAGAATAGGTTCTCCAAAAATTCTGGAGATCTTTGTTTTGGGGCCTGTGTAACGTGCCATGTTCTTTTGTTTTTTTTGATTTTTTAAGAATGACAAGTGATTATGAAAAAATCATAAAACTGAATCACCTGCCCTTGATTATAATTGTTAATTATACACGACGCTTTTTAGGAGGACGGCAACCATTGTGTGGTAATGGAGTGATATCCTTGATCATCACAACTTCAATTCCAGAATTAGCCAAAGCTCTGATAGCGCCTTCGCGACCAGCACCCGGACCTTTTACATAAACGTCAACTTTCTTCAAACCAGCTTCCAATGCAACACGAGCACAGTCCTGAGCAGCCATTTGCGCTGCATAAGGAGTGTTCTTTTTAGAACCTCTGAAACCCATTTTACCAGCACTGCTCCAAGAAATAACTTGGCCAGTCTTGTTGGTTAAACTGATGATGATGTTGTTGAATGTGGCATTGATGTGGGCATCCCCGAAACTATCAACCTTTACCACTCTTTTTTTAGCAGCTGCTTTAGCGCTGTTTTGTTGTGCTTTTGCCATAATTACTTTAAATAGGTACTCAAAATGTGGACAGGTTTTTCAACCCTTGCTCAACCCTCACTGCACCTGTTTCCGGCGTTGAACAATTTTTTGGTGCATATACTAATAACAGAAAAGCGGCATCAGCCACTCTTCTGCATTATTATTTCTTAGGAGCCTTCTTCTTACCCGCAACTGTCTTTCTCTTACCTTTTCTTGTACGAGAGTTAGTTTTGGTACGCTGACCTCTCACTGGAAGTCCTTTTCTGTGACGAAGACCACGGAAACAAGCAATATCCAATAAACGCTTGATAGACATCTGAACTTCTGAACGAAGCTGACCCTCAACCTTGAACTCATTGGTAATGATATTTCTGATGGCGTTCAGCTCATCATCATTCCATTGGTTTACTTTCTTATTGAAATCAATGCCTGCCTTAGACAAAATGTACTGGGCAGTTGATTGTCCGATGCCATAGATATAAGTGAGACCAATCTCACCCCTTTTGTTCTTTGGCAAATCAATACCTGCGATACGAGCCATAGATGTTTATTGTGTTTACTTGTTGAATGTTATTTATTAACCTTGACGTTGTTTGAAACGAGGATTCTTCTTGTTGATCACATAGAGTTTCCCTTTTCTGCGTACGATTTTGCAATCTGCGCTGCGTTTCTTGATGGATGCTCTTACTTTCATATTTCGTTTTTTGACACCTTTTTATTTATATCTAAAGATGATTCTGCCTCTTGTTAAATCATAAGGACTCATCTCTACTCCTACCTTATCTCCAGGAAGAATACGGATATAGTGCATCCTCATTTTTCCTGAAATTGTTGCCAAAATCTCATGCCCATTTTCTAATTTCACTTTGAACATAGCATTGCTCAACGCTTCTATGATCGTACCATCCTGCTTAATGAGTGCTTGTTTAGCCATAGTTTTTGGGAGCGCAAAGATAACCAAATCACTTGAATTATAAAAAAAGTTTGGGATAAATTAACGGAAATGGACTTTCTTCATGTGCAGTTCGATTAAAATTCGATTACTTTCTCATAATTTTTAATACAATACATTGATTATCAAATAGATGAAAAATATTGTCCTGATATCAGATACGCATGGATTTTTAGATGATCGGTTCATCCCCCATCTAAATAACTGCGACGAAATCTGGCATGCTGGGGATATAGGGGAAAATGGCGTTTATGAAAAATTACAAAAACTAGCCCCTACTAAAGCAGTTTTTGGGAATATTGATGGTCACCCACTGCGTTACGAATTACCAGAATGGCTTTCCTGGCAAACAGAAGATGTTTCTGTTTTGATGACCCATATAGGAGGAAGACCTCCTAAGTTTGCTAAAGATGTGCTGACAAACATCAAATTAAATAAGCCGAAGATTTTTATTTGTGGTCACTCACATATTCTACTGGTCCAATACCATAAGGATATTGATTGCCTTCACCTTAATCCAGGTGCTGCAGGAAAACAAGGTTGGCACAAAGTGCAAACACTTTTGAAATTTCAGATTGAGGGACCCGAAATAAAAAACATGGAAGTTGTAGAATTAAAGCGCAATGCTTCAACCTGAATTACATCCCAGGAAACCAAGGTCTTCCTACTTCTCTAAATGGCCAAGGTACTGCAACCAAAATAAGTATAAGTGCTATCAAAAAGTAACGAAAAGCTTTTTTGTATTTGGTTGTATCGTCCACTGTTTTCTTTGCCATGCCATGGGCTAATGTGATAAAAACAATTGCTAGTATCATCATTACAGGGTGTTCAACTTGGAAGAATCTTGTAGTTGAATTTTTCATAACCTCACCAAAAGAAGCATTTGGACCAGTAAAAAGACCTAAGGGTCCAAATGTCCACTGGTACAACCCCAACAATAAAGTAATGTGTGAAGCAATCATTGTAAATAACCAGATCTTTTTATCACCTGCTTCAAATTGTTTTTTACTGCTGTATCCTGCATAGCTTTTGAATATTGAAACCAAAAGCAAAATAAGGATGATCCATCTCAATAAATTGTGCAAGTGTACAAGTCCAGTTTGCATAAATGTAGTTTTAGTCTTTTCAAAAATAGGACAAGCAATTGAATTAACTGAATTCATCACCAAAAATTAATTGGAGCCATCATTCTGATTAACTTGCAGCATGCCTCCATTATCATTCAAATTAGAAAAGACAGATGCCCTATCTAAAGCAAGGGCTGGTGTCATCACCACTGATCATGGTGAAATTCAAACCCCCATATTTATGCCAGTCGGCACAGCCGGCACAGTAAAGGGCGTCACGCAACAACAATTGAAAGAAGAAATCGATGCACAAATCATTCTTGGCAATACCTATCATTTGTATTTACGTCCGGGTATGGAAGTTTTGCAATCAGCAGGCGGCTTACATCAATTCAATGGATGGGACCGCCCTATTCTAACTGATAGTGGTGGTTACCAGGTTTTTTCATTGGCATCTAACAGAAAAATAAATGAAGATGGCGTAGTGTTTCAAAGCCATATAGATGGATCTAAACATTTGTTTACACCAGAAAAGGCAATGGATATTCAACGGACAATTGGAGGTGATATCATCATGGCATTTGATGAATGCCCTCCCTACCCCAGTGAATACAAGTACGTCAAAAATTCAATGGAGCTTACACACAGGTGGCTGGACCGTTGCTTTAACCAGTTTAACCAAACTGAGTGTAGTTATGGCTACACCCAAAATCTTTTTCCAATTGCACAAGGTGGCACAGAAAAAGATTTGAGGAAAGCATCCTGTGAATTCATTGCCTCAAAAAATGCAGTCGGTAATGCCATTGGCGGATTAAGTGTTGGTGAACCTACTGAATTGATTTATGAATACTGCGGATGGTCGTGTGAACATTTACCAGCCGACAAACCAAGATACCTCATGGGTGTTGGTACACCGGCAGATTTACTCGAATGCATCGCCTTAGGAGTAGATATGTTCGACTGTGTTATGCCTACTAGAAATGGAAGAAATGCCATGTTGTTTACAACACAAGGTATTATCAATATCGACAACAAGAAATGGGAATTCGATCATAGTGTGATTGACCATGAATTAGAGAATAACATATCCTCCTATTATTCGAAATCCTACTTAAGGCATTTGATCAAGAGCAAAGAACTTTTAGGTTTAACCATAGCCAGTATTCAAAACCTTGCCTTCTATTTATGGCTAGTAAAAGAGGCCAGAATTAAAATAATGGATGGTTCTTTTTATGGTTGGAAAAAAGATATTCTACCAGTTATCACCAGACGACTTTAATTTAATTGCATTGTATACATTTGAATTAGAACTATTGAAACTACCCATAATGAAAAATTGCTTTACACTCATTTGTTCTCTATTTCTTTTTATCACTGTAGATGCGCAGAACAAAGACCTTTTTGAAAAACAACTTTTTGTTGTTGGAGAAGACACACTACCCTGTCGTATTTTGACGCCACAGAATTTTCAAATCGGGAAGAAATACCCTTTGGTGATTTTCTTGCATGGTGCTGGCGAAAGAGGAAGTGATAATAGTGCGCAATTACAATGGGGTGCAGATCTTTTTTTAGATTCATTGAATAGAGCAAAATATCCCGCTATTGTAGTATTCCCTCAGTGTCCTGCAAATGATAAATGGGCTGAATACAATAAAAATCCAAATGCAGATAGTACTGGCTATGTATATTCAAACGATGCACCAATAAGAAAATCATTGAAATTGGTGAGTCAATTTATTGACACGCTTTTGTCATCTGGACAAATAGATAAATCAAGAGTTTATGTTGGTGGATTATCCATGGGTGGATTTGGCACCTATGAATTGCTTTGGAGAAGACCACAAACTTTTGCTGCTGCATTTCCAATTTGTGGAGCTATGAATCCTGCACGTGTAAAAGACTTCAGAAAAAATTTACCCTTATGGATTTTTCATGGCGATAAAGACCCCATCATTTTTGTGGCGAATTCAAGATTGATATCAAATCTTACCAAAAAAACAAACCAGAATGTAAAGTATACGGAATATCCAGGTGTTGGTCATGATAGTTGGATAAACGCATTTAAAGAACCAACATTGTTACCTTGGCTATTTTCACAACGACTCAACCCAACAAAATAATCAAAGATTAATTGAACAGCCCAATAAGAAATTTCTGCCAGGTGCTGGATTGAAAAATCTACCACCAAAAGCATTGATATCATTTCCAAGGCTATATTGCTCATTGCTTAAATTATCGGTGAGCAAGAAAATATCAATTGCCTTATTTCTGATGCTTCCTCTCCAGCCTAACTTATTTTGCCACAAACGATAAGCAGATGCTTTTACTGAGTTCGCATCATTCAAAGGCATACTGCCAGTATAGTTAAAATTGAGATTGAAGTAAAAGTGATTGAAGAGTTCTGCATTTAATCCAATAATCACCACTTCTTCTGGAACTCCAGTTAGCTTATTACCCTTATAGTTATTATTACCTAAGCGATATTCACCAAATTTAAAATCATTCAAAGTATATGCACTAAAAAACTGAAAATAACTCAATGCCTTTCTTCCTGTTCGATTAAGTACAATCCAATTGAATTCTGCCTCAAGTCCTTTTTGTACCACAGCTCCAGCATTGGTGAAATATTCAGCACCAGCCACATTGGTTTGCCTCACTATTGCATCCTTTAAATCAAATTGGAATACAACTGTGCTGAAAAAAATTCTTCCCCGATCAGCCGACCACTTAAATCCTAGTTCTTTATTCCATCCATATTCTGCTTGCAATCCTGTAAATGTTCCTCCGGCTGAAGGCCTGATCTCAGCTATCGTAGGAGATGAGTAACCTTTCGACAACTGTCCATACAAGGTGAAATTTTTTGTAGGGAAAATACTCATTGCGAACCTAGGCAAAAATTGATTTCCAAAAGTGATCGGTACTTTGCCATTAGCAGGAAGACCGATAGTTCTCTCAATATTGTACCCAAAATAATTATAACTAAACCCTGCTTGCAGCTTCAAAAAATCAAAAGGATCAACATTGAACTGTGAAAAAACAAATTGCTGCTTCACCTTTACATCATCTCTAACAAGATTAGCATCAGGCACACCTGCTTTATTACCGGTACTATCAATTTTGTAATCGCCACGCTGTACTTCAATTCCTGTAATCCATTGATGAGGTATCCCTTTCTGTTGCTCGTAGACCAACTTTGTGCGAATGCCTAAGTTAATCTCGTTGCGCTTTTCGTAATTGGTAATGAATGGATTTTTAAAAGCTGTGTATGAAGTAGAAAACGAAGTGACTGTTTTCCAATTATCTGAAAGTTGATAGGTATTTGAGAAACCAAATAAAGCCGTTGTATTAAATATTTGGGCTTTTTGTGTTTGAGCAGACGGCAATGTAGGTGTAGCTGGCCGCGATTGTTTTGGATTAGCCAAAACTTGAGCTTGATTGAGTCCCCCTGGTGTCTGATAATTCAGCCTTGAAAGCAGTACCAAAAAATCACTGCTGAGTCTTTTCTGCTCTTTAAGTTTGAAGCGCAATTGGATATTATCTTTTTGCAAACGACTTTGATCTCTATACCCTCTTGACTGACTATGTGTTTGCAGCACACTTAGATTGTAAGCCTCGGCATTCTTTTGAAATTGCGCCGATTGATGAATTGTACCAAAACTACCTGCAGCAAATTTTATTTGAGCAGTACTTGTGTCATTTAGTTGCTCATTCATTAAACTATTTCCAGATAACAAAACAGCACCTCCAGTTCCTGCACCATAGATACTTCCAGCGGGACCTTTAAGGATCTCAGCGCGACTGATATTGTTTACATCCAATAAATTCAAGTAAGTATTACCCCCTGCATCAGTTAACAAGAAATCATCCAAATACAACTTCACATTACGTACACCAAATGGAGACCTTAATAAACTTCCTCTTATCGACAACCTGTAACTACCAGGTGACCTCTCTTCCATTCTAAC
>JBEBDP010000060.1:0-4269 GCA_041156925.1 Bacteroidota bacterium
CTCTTCCAATACTTTTTTGAAAGTATCGATATCAATTACATTTGCAACATCTAATTTTCCACCAGCTTGAACATAAGCATCTGTTGATGCTACATATCCCATGATGTTATCTAGACCAATACGCATCAATTTGCGTGTAAGGTCATCTAGCTGAGATTCATCTGCAAGTAACATGAATGGTTCATCGTAACTCAAGAACCATCCAGCCCATGTTGCAAAGGAGTTGTTTCCTTGGATATTGATGCTGCCTGGGATGTATCCTTTTGCAAATTCAGTTTTTACTCTTGCGTCGATGAGTTTAACACCTTTGCTCATGGCCTCAGTCATTTCAGCATTGCTAAGATGTTTCAGTTTGGGAACTGATGTAAGTAAAGGGCGATCCACCTTGTTCAACTTCTTCATCATGGCGAAGTATTTTGGTGGCTCTGGTTGGTCTTCTAGTAAGTAGTTTACAAACCCTTTTTCATCATTTGAGAAGCGGAAAGCCCAGTTGCGGACTTTCTCATAACCTACGGTTGTGCTTGGAACAGCGCCTAGTGCTTTACCACAGGCAGAACCTGCACCATGGCCAGGCCATACTTGAATATAATCTGGAAGGTCACTGAACTTCTTGATCGACTTGTACATTTCATGTGCGCCCGCATCCATAGTACCTGTCATGCCTGCTGCTTTTTCAAGAAGATCAGGACGACCAATATCACCAACGAATACGAAGTCGCCTGTAAAGAACATTACTGGTTCTGGACTTGCTGGCGTATCGGTTAATAAGAAGCTGATGCTTTCTGGCGTGTGACCAGGTGTATGTAGAACATCAATTCTTAGGTTACCAACCATAAAGCTGGAACCATCTTTGAGGCCAACGTGATCAAATTCATATTCCCAACCCGGACCACCTTCGTCAGATAAATAAAGATCAGCGCCGGTCAATGCTTTTAACTCACGTGAACCCGTGAGGAAGTCGGCGTGAATATGTGTCTCAAGCACATGCGTAATCTTCATGTTGTTTTGCTTAGCTATTTCCAAATAGGTGTCCACATCTCTCTTCGGATCGATAACAGCAGCAACACCTGCTTTTTGGCAACCGATGAAGTAACTGGCTTGTGCAAGTGTTTTGTCGTAAATGTGTTGAAAAAACATAATCTTGAATTTTAAATAGTAAGCAATTTATTTTATAAAAAGTTCTTTTATGATGATATAGATACCCATTACAAGTACAAACCAACCGAACCCTTTTTTCAGGCTGTTGGCAGATACTTTTTTACCTAACGCGTTCCCTACAAAAATACCAACAATTGCAAGTGCGGTTACAGATAGCAACAATTGCCAATCCATGGTTTGTTTACCAAGATCTCCGGTGAAACCAAATAAAGATTTAACCGCAATAATTAACAAAGAGGTGCCTACAGCTTGCTTCATGGGAAGTTTGCTGAAGATAACCAGGGCAGGTATAATAAGGAAACCACCACCAGCCCCTACCAGCCCCGTCAATATTCCAACTACGGACCCCTCTAGCAAGATCATGGGATAATTGAACACTTGTTCTCCCGCTTCTTCTACCTGCTTTTTGTTGTCTTTGATCATGGAGATAGAGGCAAATACCATCAATACTGCAAAAATCATCATCATCAATATTGCCTTCGTAACAACAAATGATCCGATAGTAAATACTTCTGAAGGTATAGCTGGAACTATAAAGGCTCTGGTTGCATAAACAGCAATTATAGAGGGAATACCGAATATGATGGCTGTCTTTAAGTTGATTTCGTTGTTCCTGTATTTTGGAAAAGCACCCACTAAGCTAGTAGAGCCTACAATGAATAAGGAGTATGCTGTTGCCAATACCGGATCAACACCAAAAAGATAGACCAAAACCGGCACGGTCAAGATTGATCCCCCTCCACCTATGAGTCCCAGTGAAAGTCCGATTAACAATGACGCCAAATATCCGATTACAACCATGTGCTTATTTTGATAAAGCAAAAATCATTTTTCTTTCGGTAATTGTTTGTGATGAATGTCACGTTTGACATAAAACTATTTTTTTTGGAATTTCTTCTATTGGAAACATATAAATGTCTAACTTTTAGGTCAAATCAATAGCAATGAGGAAACTATTTTTACCCTTATTTTTTCTTTTGTTTTCGTCTTCACTATTTGCGCAGCAAAATAAGTTGAGAGTAGTGTGGGATGTTTCAAGTGCTGACACTTCAGTTCATGCTTCAGCGTTTCGTCAGATCAATAATGCCCTTGCATTAGAACCTGATTTAGAAATAGAACTTTTGTTTCATGGGCACGCGGTGAAGTCAATGTTAATAACCGATAAGTCTTTTGAGGCGCGTATTAAAGTAGCCAAAGAAAAAGGAGTAAACATATCGGTTTGCAATAATTCTTTAAAACGTTTGAATATCAATCCTGCAGAATTAAGGCCAGAAGCTAATATTGTTCCTAGTGCAGTAGTAGAATTGATAAGAAAGCAAGCTGCTGGATGGATATATTTGAAGGTAGCTAGCTAGTAGCTAACTCATTTGGATTTGATTCAATCTATTTGCCGCCTCAATTAAGGTTTCCTCTTTTTTAGCAAAACAGAACCTGAGTATTTTGTGGTCTTCTCCATTGCTGTAAAAAGTACAATAGGGGATGGTTGCCACTCCAATAGTTTTAGTAAGATGCATGGCAAGATTCAAACCACTCATACTAGATATTCTTTCATAACTAGCAGTAATAAAATATCCTCCATCTGCAGGTAGTAAATCAAAACCAGCGTTTTTCATCAAGCCAACAAAAAGGTCTCTTTTCTTTTGCATGAAATCTTTCAGTTGCAAATAAGATTGAGGATTTTTTAAATGTTCTGCTAGCGCAACTTGTGTTGGGGTAAAACAACAAAAAGCATTGTATTGATGAATTTTTCGGAATTCAATCATGAATTCTTTTGGTGCAATACAGTACCCTAATTTCCATCCTGTACAGTTGTATACTTTTCCCAAAGAAAAGCAGACAAAACTTCTTGCAAAGAGTTCAGGATATTTTAATGCACTGTTGTGTTGCAAACCATCGTAGGTCATATGTTCATAGACCTCATCTGAAATTAAAAATATATTGGTGTTGCGCAAGATCTCTTGCAACTGTAACATTTCTTCATCCGACATAACTGTTCCTGTAGGGTTATGTGGTGAATTGATGATGATGGCTTTTGTTTTTGGAGTGATGGCAGATCTTAGTTTATTCCAATCAATTCTATAACTCGGATATTCCAATTGAAGGATTACAGGTTTTGCGCCACAAGAAACTATATTGGGTATATAGCTGTCAAATGCAGGTTCAAAAACAATTACCTCATCACCAGGATCAAGTATGGTTGTGAAAGCAGTACAAATAGCATAGCCACCACCTGGTGTAACGGTTATGTTATCGCTGGCTGAAATTTTATTTTGGTAGAGTTTTTCAACTTTTTCACTGATGGCCTCCCTCAATGGAATATATCCTGCCATTGGTGCATATTGGTTATGTCCGTCTGCAATAGCCTTTCTGGCAAGGTTTGCCAATGTTTCATCCATTTGAAAATCTGGAAAGCCTTGTCCCAAATTAATTGCCTTGTACTCTGTTGCCAGAGCACTCATAATTGTAAAGAGACTGGTTCCTACAGTAGGAAGTTTAGAATTGATGGATGGCATTAAAGATATTTATCTCCTTTGTTTCTTTTTATTTCTGCTACATACTGTTTGATCTCTTGTTCTTTTTCTTTTTTGCAGATCATCAATACATCTTCTGTATCAACAATGATGTAGTCGTTCAACCCTTGTAATAAAACAAGTTTGTTGTTGGGTACATGTACCATATTATCTTTGGCATCAATCACCATTACATCACTTCCAGCTACTGCATTACCGAGATAATCTTTTTCCATGTTCTCATGAGCAGAATTCCATGTACCTAAATCACTCCAACCAAATGCTGATGGGATAATGTATACATTGGATGCTCTTTCCATGATACCATAATCGATAGAAATATTGGTACATTGAGGGTACACTTTTTCTATCGCCGTTTTTTCGTTTTTAGTATTGAAGTCTGGGGCTGCTGCTTCAAACACTTCAGCAATTTCTGGAAGATGTTGTTCAAAGGCAGTAATAATATTTCCTACTTGCCATACAAATATACCTGCGTTCCAAAGGAAGTCGCCACTGGCCAAAAATGTTTTCGCAATATCCAGCGTTGGTTTTTCAGTGAAGGTTTTCACTTTGTATACATTATCACTTACTGGATGTTGTT